>NZ_JBQHTK010000008.1:0-81776 GCF_052065755.1 Bariatricus sp. HCP28S3_D3
TCTGTTTGATATTACATCATCTATCACTTTCCGGCGATATTTCACAACCATAATCAAATGATAATATAACAAAAATACTGAATGTGCATTATTATCCAAATCCATATTATAGTCAGTCCTTTCTTTTATTCGACTGATTATATTATACCACATCCGGCACCTTAGAACAAGTGTTCTCTTATATTTTTTGCAATTCATCTCGCCACCTAAAGAGGTGGGAGAATTCTTGCTATATCTTGTTAAATTTCTGTACTGGAGCCAAGGGAGTTCGAATGCTTTATGATTCCTTCTTTAAAGAAATCATGAATCCGGAAACCATACCGGAACGCCTGGAAGATTTCTTATCACTTGTATCAAATCAAAAAGTCACTATTTTGAAAGTCCTTCCTAATGATTCTACCCGCATTGCAGATGAAAGTTCACTACTGATCATGGATATTGTAGTTGAGCTATCCACTGGAAGCATCGCGAATGTTGAGGTGCAGAAGATTGGGTATGCATTTCCCGGGCAGCGATGCACCTGCTACTCTGCTGATCTGCTCCTTCGCCAGTACAAGCGAGTTAAGAGTGAGAAGAAAAAACGGTTCAGCTATCGCGATATCAAAAATGTCTATACTGTCATCCTATTCGAAAAAAGCACATATGAATTTCACAAATTTCCAGATATTTATATCCATCATTCTAATCAAAAAACCGATACTGGTTTAAAACTGGAACTGCTTCAGGATTATACCTTTATCGCTCTTGACATTTTCAAGAAAACTTTGCAAAATAAAGGTATCAATAACAAGTTAGAAGCTTGGCTTACCTTCCTATGTGTGGACGAACCGGAGACGATTATGAAACTAATCGAAGCCTTCCCCGAATTCAAGCCTCTCTATGATGATGTATACCAGATTTGTCGCAATACAGAAAAGGTGATGGAAATGTTTTCAAAGGAATTACAAGAACTGGATCGTAATACTGTGCAATATATGATTGATGAAATGCAGGATACGATTGATTCGCAGAAAAAAACGATCGATACCCAACAAGATACGATTGATTCGCAAAAAGGTATGATTGATTCGCAAAAAGATACAATTGTTTCGCAAAAAGGTATGATTGATGCCCAGCGGTTAAAGTTATCCAAAATGGAACAGGAACTCCTGGAATTACGAAAGAAGTTAAATTTTTAAACCTAATAGCAACTTCGAAATCGAAAAGCAGTCTTTGCAGATTATTCTTATTTTCCTGTAAAGACTGCTTTTTGTAATTGTCATATATGTTTCTCTTACCATAGTATTTGAAGCCAAAGGGCGCTGGTCGTGGCAAAAGAACCGTCCCTAAGTTCTAAGTTTACAATACACAACCGCCACTCCGGTACTCACCGCCGTCGCCAAGATCCCCGCCCCTACAATCGCCGCCGGGTTCACGCTGCCGTACTGGCTCCGGTAGGCGATTACATTTACCGGGATCAGCTGCAGTGAGGAGATATTCATAACCAAAAAGGTACACATCTCATTACTTGCGATTCCTTTCTTCCTTACCGGTCCCGGAAGTTTTCCTCGCCTTCTGTCTTCTTCCAGATCTGCCAGTGCTTCCATGGCTTTCAGCCCGGCGGGGGTCGCGGCCCAGCCGAGGCCTAGGACATTGGCAATGATGTTACTTGTTATATGTTCTTCCGCGGGATGTCCTTCGGGTAATTCCGGAAACAGAAAACGTATAAGTGGTCTCATTTTCTTCGCTGCAGCTTCCATGATCCCACCTTTTTTCGCGATTTCCATGATGCCTACCCAGAACGACATCACTCCCATCATCGTGATACACAGGGTGACTGCCTCTTTAGAGGAATCCAGTGCGGCATTTGTGACATCTGCCATTTTCCCGGTAAATGCGGCAAATATGATTCCCATAATAATCATGCCCGCCCATAAATAGTTCAGCATTTATTTCACCTGAAAAAGCTTCTCTCTAATAGATATGCGGAACCTTTTCAATATTTCACTTATAGTTCTTCTTCTTCAAATACCCAGATTGTTTCTTTTTAATCTTCCGCATGCTCCGCTTCAAAGATCTCCTGCATTTTCTGAACTTCTTCCTCCGAATATTCCTCCACAGTCTGCGCCGTCACATTTTTGATCTTCTGTTTCTTAAGCTTGAGATACACAATTTCCCGGAATAATGTATAGATAACCGAAACAATCGGGATAAAGATCAACATTCCGACAACCCCCATCAGATTTCCACCGATGCTGACTGCTGCCAGTACCCAGATTGAAGGAAGTCCCACGGAATTTCCAACAACGTGCGGGTAGATCAGATTTCCTTCTATCTGCTGAAGCACCAGGAACATAATAACAAAAACAACCGCTTGCCTTGGATTTACCATAAAAATCATAAAAGCTCCCAGGGCACATCCGATAAATGCACCAAAAATCGGGATCAGTGCGGTGAAGGCAATAATAATTCCGATCAGAAGTGCATACGGCATTCTAAGAATCGTCATCGTCACCACAAACATGCATCCCAGAATGATTGCTTCCAGACATTGCCCTGTCAGAAAATTGGAAAAGATCTTATAGGTCAGTGAGCATATCTCCAGTGCCGCCTCCGCTTTCCTTTTGGGAATAAATGCAAAAAATACCTTTCTGACCTGTACATGCAGTTTTTCCTTCTGAAAGAGAACATAACAGGCAAATGAAAACGCAATAAAGAATTTGGCCACGCCACCGACAAGATTACTCACCGCATTAAATGTCGTATTCATCACATTTCCGGCTCCGTTTCCAAGCATTCCCATTAGCCAGCTGATCATCTTATCCGGATTAAATTCAATCTGATCCACCCATTTCATCACATCCGGATTGTTATTCGTAAAATTCCCGACCCATTCCTGCAGTTTCGGAATGAACGCTGCAATGCTGCTTCCCAGGCTGGAAAATGTATCCCCCAACTGCGGTACAAGAACAAACATCACAAGTACGATCAGACCGACAACAATCGCAATTGTTAATACGAGACTGACCGGCCTTGCCAGCTTCTTCGCCGCTTTTCCTCTGTCTTCCTTATTTTTTCCGAACATTTTCGCTTCGATGAAGCTCATCGGGACATTGATGATAAATGCAATTGCACCTCCAAGTACAAACGGAAACGCAAGTCCCCATATCACTCCCACAATCTCTAAAACTTTATCGAAATTCCAGAGTCCAACCATAATCAAAATCGTAAATACAATCAATCCTCTTATTTTTCGAAGTGTTTCCTGACTCCAATCCATTTACGCCACGCTCCTCCTGCATTTCTTTCTGTAATTCTTCCTATTATTTCTGCTTTCTCCAACCTTTTCTCACTGCCCTCAGCACCTGAATCACCGGAAGATTCAGAATCGCCAGTCCACAGACGGTCAGGAACTGCCCGCCATCCAGCGTCACCACCTTGAACACATTGTGAAGTCCCGGTATCATCAGGACTGCTGTAATGAAAACAAAACCGATTCCGAATGCACCAATCAGATATTTATTATTAAACAGCTTTTTGCTGAACAAAATCATATCATCTGATTTACAGTTGAATCCGTGAACGAGCCTTGACAGGCACAATGTTCCAAATGCGAACGTGCTCCCGAGCGCAGCTCCGCCCTGACGGTATCCCAACAGAAAACCGATGGTTGTCATCACTCCGATCACCAGGCCTTCCAGACCTATCTTGCCCAAAAATGCTTTTGTCAGAATGGATTCATTCATCGGGCGAGGCTTTTCTTCCATCACATCTCTGCTGTGCGGTTCCAGTCCCAATGCGATTGCCGGAAGGCTGTCAGTCAGCAGGTTGATAAAGAGAAGATGAACCGGTTCAAACGGCACCGGAAGTGCTGCCAGCGAAGCAAAAAGTACGGTAAGAATCGCGCCAAAATTGCCGGACAGGAGGAACTGAATCGAATTCTTAATGTTTCGATAGACATTCCGTCCGTTTTCCACCGCTTTTACAATGGTTGCAAAATTATCATCTGTCAGCACCATCGCCGCCGCATCTTTGGCCACTTCGGTTCCGGTTATTCCCATCGCAACACCGATATCCGCCTGTTTCAGAGCCGGTGCGTCATTGACTCCGTCACCGGTCATGGCAACAATATTGCCTCGTTCCTGCCAGGCGCGGACGATCCGGATCTTGTGCTCCGGTGAAACGCGGGCGTAAACTGAGATCCGAGGAACAAATTCTCTCAGTTCCTCATCCGTCATCCCATCAATCTGTGCACCTTCGCACGCTTCTGAAAAATCTTTTAATATGCCGATACGTTTTGCAATTGCCGCTGCAGTGATCTTATGATCCCCAGTGATCATGACTGGTCGGATCCCTGCTTTGATACACTCTGCGACCGCCCCCATGGATTCTTCTCTGGGCGGATCCATCATCGCAATCATTCCCAGAAATACCAGATTCTCTTCATCTTCCACTTGTAATACCGGAGCCTGCTCTTTCGCAATGCTTTCGTCTGACTTACCTCCATCCTTTATCGGAATGTCCCGGTATGCAAATCCCAGAACCCGGAGTCCCTCTCCTGAGAAATCCTGATTCTGTTTTTCAATCTTTTCTATGTCCTTGGCACTTATTTCCCGGACACCGTCTGCCGTCTGGATCCGGATAGCACGGTTCAGAATTACGTCCACAGCACCTTTCACGGTCATACGGTACACGTGCTCTCCCTGCTGATTTTCCATCCAATGTAAAGTAGACATCAATTTTCTGTCACTGTCAAAAGGAATTTCCGACAGTCTCGGGTACTGTGCTCTCTCTTTGGACGCCTCGACTCCCAGTGCACTTCCCATATTAATGAGTGCCGTCTCTGTGGGATCGCCAATCTCAATTCCGTCTTCATTTGTCGAATCGTTGCACAGAATGCTATACCGCAAAAGCTGTCTCTGCAGTGTATCATTCAGATCCACCTCTGCAGCGCGGATTCTTCTGGCATCCACATAATAATCTTCCACGGTCATTTTATTCTGTGTCAAGGTTCCTGTTTTATCAGAACAGATCACGGACACACTGCCCAATCCTTCAACTGCCTGAAGTTTACGGATGATTGCATGCTCTTTAGCCATTTTCTGTGTTCCAAAGGAAAGCACAATCGTTACAATAGAACTGAGCGCTTCGGGAATAGCGGCAACCGCGAGTGCAACGGCAAAGAGAAATGCATTTCCGATATTCTCTCCCCGCAAAACACTGATTCCGAATAAAATGGCACAGAACACTAAAATAATAATGGATAGCTTCTGCCCAAACTGATCCAGATTCACTTGAAGCGGTGTCTTTTTCTCGGAAGCATTTTTCAGCAAACCGGCGATTTTCCCGACCTCGGTCTGCATTCCCACATCCGTCACGACAAAGCTTCCACGCCCGTATGTGACATAGCTTCCCGAAAACACCATGTTGGTCCGATCTCCCAGAGGAACTTCGTTTTCAATGACATCTTCCTGCTTCTCCACTCCAAGGCTCTCCCCTGTGAGTGCACTTTCATCGATCTTGAGGCTTGCATTTTCCAGAATTCTTCCGTCCGCCGGGACATAGTCCCCTGCCTCCAGCATCACGAGATCTCCCACGACAAGTTCCCGGACCGGGATCGGGGCGACCGCGCCGTCACGCATGACTTTCGCCTCCGGACCCGAAAGTTTCTTCAAGCTTTGCAGGGACTGTTCCGCTTTCAGCGTCTGTACCGTTCCGAGGATCGCATTGATCGTAATGACCACCAGAATTACAATCGCACTCTCCATATCTCCTAAAATTCCGGATATAATCGCAGATATGATCAATATAAATACAAGGAAATCTTTGTATTGCTCCAGAAAAATCTGCAGTACACTCTTCCTCTTCCCTTCCGTCAGTTCGTTCCATCCTGATCTCTCACGACTTTGTTCTACTTCCGTTTTGGATAGTCCGTCCGGATGGCTGTTCACTCTCTCCTGCACCTCAGCAGCTGTTAGCTGGTAAATTTCTTTCATCGTGTTTTCCTCCTACTTCCAAGTATTTACAATTCAGAAGACACTATGCAAAAAGATAAAAAGAAAAGACTTTCATTGCATACTTCTTCCTGCAATAAAAGTCTCACCGTTTTCTCACGATACCGGATGGGTTCCATCGTATTGACGATATCGTAAACGCATTCATGACAAACGTAGGTTACTCCCTTTTACTTATTAGTTATAATAATCAGATTCTATTATTTTGTCAATCATTTTCGGAAATTTGAAAGATTAAAAAAATTCCACCGGATCTGTTTGGCGTACACATGGCAAAAAACAAGAGACATATCTCAAATGGGATATGTCTCTTGCGGATTACACATTCTTAGTTTGTGATTGTCTTTTCTGTTTCTTTATCGAATACATGAATCTTGTCTGCATCCAAAGCAAATTTAACAGTATCGCCTGTTCTTGCTGTTGTTCTAGGATCAACTCTTGCAGTCATGCTTGCTCCTTCGTAATCGAAGTGTAAGTAAACTTCTGCACCAAGCATTTCGTATACACGGATTGTAGCTTCAATCAGAGTACCCTGAGATTTTGCGATAAATTCTGGTTCGTCATGTACATCTTCCGGACGGATTCCGAGAACAACTGTCTTTCCATCATATCCGCCATCGATAAGCTTTTTAGCTTTTGCAGCCGGAAGTTCGATATCAGAAGGACCAGCCTGAAGGTATACTTTGTCGCCTTTTACTTTACATACAGCATCTACGAAGTTCATCTGCGGAGATCCGATGAATCCTGCTACGAACAGGTTGCACGGGGTATCGTATAATACCTGTGGAGTATCTACCTGCTGAACAACACCTGCGTTCATAACTACGATTCTGGTTCCCAGTGTCATAGCTTCTGTCTGGTCATGTGTTACGTAGATGATGGTTGTACCTAATCTCTGATGTAATTTAGAGATCTCAATACGCATCTGTCCACGAAGCTTAGCATCCAGGTTTGAAAGAGGCTCATCCATAAGGAATACTTTCGGGTTACGAACGATAGCACGTCCCATAGCAACACGCTGTCTCTGTCCACCTGATAATGCTTTCGGTTTACGATCAAGCAGGCTTTCCAGGTCAAGGATTCTTGCCGCTTCACGAACCATTTTATCAATTTCCGGTTTCGGAACTTTTCTTAATTTAAGACCAAATGCCATGTTATCATATACAGTCATATGTGGATACAGAGCGTAGTTCTGGAATACCATTGCGATATCTCTGTCTTTTGGTTCTACATCGTTCACTACTTTATCACCAATCTTTAATTCACCGCTTGAGATGTCTTCCAGACCTGCGATCATACGAAGTGTTGTGGATTTTCCACATCCTGACGGTCCTACAAAGATGATAAATTCTTTATCTTCGATTTCAAGGTTGAAATCTTTAACTGCCTCAAATCCGTTTGGATAAGTTTTGTTGATATGTTTTAATGATAAACTTGCCATTGGTTCTTTCCTCCTAAAATGTTTTGATTACTTTTTATTACGGCTCAGCCGTTTTCTCTATCTGTCATTTAGTATAGTAAAAAAATCGTTTCTGGTCTATGTTCGGGTTGAACAAAGTTTTATAAACAAGGTGTACAAATTGACGAAACTACAAAAGTGCCTTATATACGTCACGTTTGCCGATCCCTCTGTCCTTTGCGACGCATTTCATAGCCTCTTTCTTCTCCATTCCCTGGTTCAGATAATACTCCATATGCTCCGGAATGCTCATCTGCTCCCATTTCCCTTGTTCTTCACGTCGTATCATTTCACGGCTTTTTCCCTCTGCAACCAGCACGCATTCTCCCTTTGGCTCATTTTCTTCATAATAAGAGACTGCTTCGGCAAATGTTGTGGTAAATGCTGTTTCGTGCTTCTTCGTAAGTTCTCTGCATACAGTCAGCCGGCGGTCTTCTCCCAGAACCTGCCCCAGTTCCTTCAAGGTCTTCACCAGGCGGTGCGGTGCCTCGTAAATGATCATGGTTCTGGTTTCTTCTGCCAGTTCCGCCAGAACTTCCTGACGCTCTTTTTTATCGGATGGCAGAAATGCCTCAAAAGCAAATCTTCTGGTTGACAATCCGGATATCGTGAGCGCAGTAATACATGCGGCCGCACCCGGAAGTGAAGTCACTGTAATCCCGGCTTCATAGCACATCTTCACCAGTTCTTCTCCCGGATCCGAGATTCCCGGCGTACCTGCATCTGTAATCAATGCTATGTTCTGTCCTTCCAGCAGTTTATCCACCAGCTTTTGTCCCTTTTCGATTTTATTGTATTCATGGTAACTGGTCATCGGTGTCTTAATCTCAAAATGATTCAGCAGCTTGATGCTGTTCCTCGTATCTTCTGCTGCGATCAGATCTACTTCCTTCAATGTCCGGATCACCCGGAACGTCATATCTTCCAGATTGCCGATGGGTGTCGCACACAAATATAATGTTCCCGCCATACGCTCTCCTTTCCGTTACCTGCCGTTATTTCCCAAGCCGTCCATTCCATAGTGTTCCAGTACTTCCTGTGTATATGTTCCATCTTTTTTGTAAACGATCAGCGGCGGTTCGATCGTCATTCTGGGCTTCGCACCCCGGATTCCTTCAATCAAAACCATATTTGGTTCCTTATCTATGTATGGATATACCAGACGCATCCTTTTGGGCTCCAATCCCGTTTCTGTCATTTTGGACAGAATCTCAGCAAGCCGAAACGGCCTGTGAACCATGTAAAATCGTCCGCCCGGTTTCAATACTTTTGTACTTTCCCGGATAATGTCATCCAGTGTACACAGTACCTCGTGGCGTGCGATCGCTTTCTCGCTTTTCGGATTTGCCAGTCCGTGTCCGCCGATCATATACGGTGGATTTGTACTCACCACATCCATCGATGACGGCCCGAAGATCATCGATGCTTCCTTAATATCACCGGTTACGATTTCCACCCGTTCTTCCAGGTGATTGTGCTGTACGCTTCTTCTCGCCATATCCGCACTCTCCTCCTGGATCTCCAGCCCGGTAAAATGCCTGCCTTCTGTCTTTGCAGCGAAAAGAATCGGGAGAATTCCCGTTCCTGTCCCAAGATCAAGAACACATTCTCCCGCTTTTATCTTTGCAAATGCACTGAGAAGAACCGCATCCATCCCAAAGCAGAACCTTCCCGGATGCTGTATGATCTCATATCCTTTTATCTGTAAATCGTCGAGCCGTTCCCCCTGTTTCAGATTAGTTGTCATCTAATTTTGACGCTCCTTCACCCTTTTCCAGAGCCGCAAGCTCTTTCATCTCCTGTTTCGTCAGCTTCACATCATTCTTACGCTTTCTCGGCCGGAACTTCAGTTCGCTGACCTTATAATCCCGGATCTCCTTCTCGTCGTTATCCAGGTTTACAATCACCTTTACCTGCTGTCTTAAGACACTCAATGAGTGCACCTCTCCCCGCAGTCCGTCACTGGTCGTCACGGTATCTCCCACTGCCGGGAGGCGGCTGTTCAGTTCTTCGTAGGTCTCTTCCTCGTTCGTCAGACAGCACATCAGCCTGCCGCATACGCCTGAGATCTTTGATGGATTCAGCGACAGATTCTGTTCCTTCGCCATCTTAATCGATACCGGTGCAAATTCAGACAGGTAAGTGTGGCAGCAAAGCTCACGCCCGCAGATTCCGATTCCTCCGCGGATCTTCGTCTCGTCACGTACCCCGATCTGTCTTAATTCGATCCTCGTACGGAACACCGCCGCCAGATCCTTGACCAGTTCACGGAAGTCGATTCTTCCGTCAGCTGTAAAATAAAACAGAACTTTATTATTGTCAAATGTGTATTCCGCATCGATCAGCTTCATTTCCAGTCCATGCTTCTGAATCTTCTCAAGACAGATGTTGAATGCTTCTTTTTCTTTTTTCCGGTTCTTCTCTTCGGTTCTCCGGTCTTCGTCTGTTGCAACGCGGATCACCGTCTTGAGCGGCTGGGTGATCTCCTCATCGGGGATTTCCTTCGGTCCCATCACGACATTTCCAAATTCCACTCCCCGTGCCGTCTCCACGATTACCTGATCCCCGCGCTGAATCTGCAGCTTGCCCGGAGCAAAAAAATAAATTTTCCCTGCAGCCCTGAAACGGACTCCTATTACTTTTGTCATCGGCTAATTCTCCTTTATCGTCAATAACAGAAGCTCCATTACCAGGTCAAAGTTCACATTCGCTTTCAGACGTGTTTTCGCCTTCTCCAGCGCATTCAAAATCGTTTCTATCCCTTCATAGGAGCTTTTCTTCGCGCGTTCCTTGATATAATCAAGCTGTTCGCTAAAAATCACTCTGTCAATATTCTTCGTTGCTTTGTAGATCAATACATCCCGATACCAGATCATCAGGATATCCAGATAGTCATTGATCTCGATCTTATACGCGGTAATCCGCTTAATCGCCTCGACCAGGTCGCTGACTTCCATCGTATCAATGTTCTTCAAAAGCTGGATTGCTTCTTCCTTGATCTCATTAAAATGCTCTGAGTTTGCCAGCATAATGGCCCTTCCCACATTGCCCTGTGCAAATGCCGTGCAGACATCCGCTTTGTAATCCGGAATCTCCAGCGTCTCCATCAGATACTTTTTCACCAGTTTATCCTTGATATTGCGAAGCTTCAGCATAACACATCTGGAACAGATCGTCGGGAGCAGGCTGTCTGCATTCTCCGTAAGCAGGAAGATCACCGCATAAGACGGCGGTTCCTCGATCGTCTTTAACAATGCATTCTGTGCCTGTACCGTCATCAGATCTGCATCCGGTACGATATAAATCTTATATTTCCCGTTGTACGGCTTCACCTGAATATCTTCATTGATCTGTACACGGATCTCATCTACACTGATGGAATTCGGTTTTTCATGGGTCACACGGATAATATCCGGATGATTGCCACTCATGGCCTGACGACAGGAATGACATTTATTACACGGCTCATCCCCATTGTTCTCACACTGAAGTTCCTGGGCAAAAAGCTTCGCCAGCAGCTTCTTTCCTGACCCTTTCGGTCCATTTAAAATATAAGCGTGAGACACTTTATCCTGCTTCACTGCATTTTTCATATATTCAATAATCTCAGTATGTCCAACGACATCTTTAAAACCTGACATAGCTTCACCTTCTTTAATGTATAAATTCCCGTAACTACCTGTTATTGTATCATAATTTCAGCGGAATACCTAGCCTAATTCGCCTGTTTTCTGCTGAATTCTTTCTGAAATTTTTCTTACCGTTTCCTCAAGTTCCCGATTTTCAAACCGTTCGGTAATTCCCACCGCTTTCAGATTCTCTTCCGAGAAATCCTCGGTATCTGCAAGGAAGCGTCTGCACATTTCCGCATATTTCGGCTCTTTCTGCATTCTCTCTCTGGTAAGTGCACGCATCAGACGTTCCCCGTCCTCCACTTCGATATAGAGTGGCACTATTCTTTCTTCGCCAAAATATTCTCTCATCTTCTGATAGGATTCCAGTGTCCCGATCATAAGATAATCTGCCGTATCCTGATCAAACTGTCCGTCATCCACAGTAAAATAGTTCCAGGGACCATGAACGGTGTCATAGGTGCGCAGCTCAATCACTTTCCCATCATCCAGTAACTGCTGCAATTTCTCTTCATTTACGAAATAGTATTCTTTCCCGTTCTTCTCCCCCTCACGGATCGGGCGGGTCGTGTAAATCGTGACCGTTTTCAGTTCCGGATGCAATTCTTTGATTCTTTTGTAAATGGTATCCTTTCCGGATGAACTTTTTCCCATCAGATAATATATATTACTCATTTTTCAGCACCCTGATTCTTCCTTTTTCCTGAATTCCTTCTATCTGAAATTTCTGTTCTTCATAAAATGCAAGAAGCTCCACCGCCTCTCTGCTGATTCGCTCGCCCGGCACAATGACCGGACTTCCCGGCGGATAGAGATACGCATATTCCATAGAGACTCTTCCTTCACTCTGTCTCCAGGAAATACTTTCTCCCAGTCCCTGTTCGTTCTTTTCGGCAATTTCAAACGGTGTAAACACCTGCTCCTGCCGCGGAAGCTCACCGGAAATCTCTGCACAACACTTCGGCTCTTCCAATTCCCCGTCAATCTCTAATAGTGCCTTCACCAGACGGTCCAGGCCTTCCTTCGTATCGGCGACCGATGTCATGGCAATCAAATACGTCCCTGCCACCATTTCCATTTGCAAATGATAGTCACGCAAAAGTTTCTCATATAACTCATGGCTCGTCAGATTCGCTTTTGAAACCGAAATTACGATTTTGGACGGATCATAATGATCGGATTCCAGAAGTCTCAGAAAGCGCAAAGCGGCAAGTTTATTTCTGGTTTCCGCAAGGCATTCGGCATAAATATGAAATGCCCTCGCACCTTCCTCCCCTGCCACAAAATCAATGCATGCATCCATACTCGCCATGAAGACATAAGAGGGGCTGCTGCTCTGCAGCATATCCAGATAACGCCGTATCCGTTCTCTGTTTGCAATCGGTCCGTTCATATGAAGAAGTGCCGTCTGGGTCAAGGATGGCAGCGTCTTATGAAGACTCTGGATCACCACATCGGCTCCCAGTCCATTTGACCGCTCCGGGAAATACGGGTGAAAGCCAAAATGTGCTCCGTGCGCCTCGTCCACAATCAGAGAAATTCCCTTTTCGTGCACGATCCGTGCAATCTCCCTGATGTCTGAAACCACCCCATCATAATTCGGAGAGACCACAACGACCGCCCGTATGTCCGGCTCTTCTTCGAGTGCTTTTCTGACATCTTCCGCGCGGATTTCTCCATTCCAGTGTTTTTCACCGTCAAAATCCGGATAGAGGTACCTCGGTCTCAATTCATTTAAATAGATAGCATGATGAACCGACTTGTGACAATGACGTGCCACCAGGATCTTATCGCCCTTCTTTGTACTTCCCAGAATTCCACTCAGAATTCCCACTGTACTTCCATTTACCAGAAAATGTGTCTCATCCGCCCCAAATACGGATGCCGCTCTTTCCTGCGCTTCCTTCAGAATCCCATCGGCATGATGCAGATCGTCGAACCCGTCTATCTCGGTAATGTCAATCGCATACGGCAGATCCACTCCCAGAATTTCTGTATTTCTTTTATGCCCGGGCATATGAAAGCCATAATAATCCTGCCGGGAGTATTCTTCTAATCTGTCATATAATCGTTTCATGCGTCCTCCATATTTCCTGCAGAACCACTTTTTTGTGTGTTCCGCCAACCTCTCATATCATAGCGCAACAAACCGCTATACCAAGTCCAGTTCTTAGTATAGCGGTTTTAAAATGGAATTACAACAAACGATATAAATTTCTATTCCGGAAGAATGGTCTTAATGCTATCGGAAAGAACCCGGTTTACCCGGATGGAACCGTCAAGCTGAACATAATAATATGAGCCGTCCTCATCTTCTTTCCCCACATAGAAGATCACCGTTTTCTCTTTTTCTCCGTCCTGCGAGTCTTTGTAAGTCACTTCCACCTTCGTTCTGGACGCCTCATCCAGACCATACCCGGCTTTTGTCTCATCTGTCACATGATAATCGACACAATCGGTAAAATACATTCCGGCAATTCCATTTGCAACTTTCTCAACCGGATTATTTTCTTCTGCATCATCCGACTGTTCTGTCTCATCTTCCGAATCTTCTGTTTCTTCCACTGCTTCATACACCGTTTGTGTTCCATCCGGTGCCGTAATCACCTCTTTGACAAAATGATCTGCAATAATCTGAATAAAACTGTCTTTCTCCGCAATATCAGCCAGGTTCCACAACATCTGGGAAGTCAGTTCTGAAGAAACTGTGTAGACATTTTCTCCGTTCTCCTCCATAAAATAAATCTGCTCCCCTGTTGTATTTCCAAACAGATACTCATGTTCCGTTCCATCTTCCTCTGTGACGGAAAGGCGGTATGTCACCGCATCGAACCCATAATCTGATAATTCATCGGGCGAGCTGATCTCTTTGATCGCCTGAATGTCCGAAAAAGCATTTTCCATATCCAGCATCACATCCTCCTGAAGCTCGATCACCGGATCTTCACTGAACTTCCAGACCCCTTCTTCCTTCTCGAATGCCATACTGTTTCCTTCTGCATCTGCATATGTCATCGCATTCAGACTGTCTGCCTTCAGAACCTGGATTTTTTCCTCCTCTTTTTTCTGCTCTTCCTTCTCTTCATTCGCATGATTTACATACTTCATTCCAAAGAATGCCAGTAACAGAATCACAATCACTCCTATAAGAATTGCAAATGTTTTCTGCTTTTTCTTCATATACAGTCCTCCCTATGATTTTCTCCTGCGCATCCATGTCACAAATCCAATCACAAGAATCGCAATCGGAATCACAAATATGATGATCAGACTGATCGTTCCTGCATGAACCGGTGTGTTCTGCTCCACACTCAGACTCTTCGCTTCAATTGCAACATTTTCCACATCATCAAAATTGTTCATGACAGAATTCACAAACAGTGTCAGGTTATCCAGTGTTGTGAGCTGATCGGTAATATCCGAACTGATCAGAGAATCCGAAGCGACGACTGTTAACCGGGAAACCTCCGATTCTTCTGTATCCCCGGAACCGGCATCCTCCTCATCTTCATTCGTATCTTCATCTCCGGTATCGCAGGTCTTCTTTGCAACTGCTCCCAGAATGTACTGTCCTTCCGTCTCTCCGTCTTCCCGCACCGCATAGCTTTGCGTTGATGTTTCCATAAATGTTGACACCGTCAGTGCGTCGTCTTCTGTATCCAGTTTTTCCAGTCCATGCGAATTCAAGAGCAGAACCATCTCATTTTTAATTCCCTGCCCCAGGTCACCGGTCAATGTAAGCTGCGGGAAGATCGCATAATAATTATTCTGATAGCATCTCTGCATATCCGCAATATAACCATCCGCACGTCCCAGCCCATAATCTGCCATAATCGCTTCCAGGTTCGGCAGATCCACTTCATCCGTACCCAGAATCAGATACACGTTGCCTCCATCCGCGAGATAATCCTCTATCAGCGTCTTTTCATCATCCGTAATATCAGAAGATGGCGCATAGAGGAACAAAAGATCACAGTCCTCCGGAATCTGCGCATTCATACTCAGATTGATCTCGGATGTCTCCAGATTATTCTTGGAAAACAATTCATTTACCGATGTAGAAAACGTCGCCTCACCGTGTCCGCTGGTGCGATAGATTTTCTTAGTCTCGGTACTGGTCACATATCCGATTGCGCTTGTAAGTTGTCCTTCTCCATCGAATTCCGTCTCACTAAGCTGTCCGGACATATAATATGTGTATTCATCATATTTGATAATATCGTCAAAGGCAATCTGCGTGCTCTTTCCTGTTTCTTCACACTCTACGTTGATGATGTCGCCCTCTGTATTATACTTCTGCAAAGCGGAAGGATGCTGTACACTATCGATCCATTCCAGGTCGATCTTCTTCGATAAAGCCGCATATTTCTTTACAAATGTCTCAATTCTTTGATCGACAGAATCCAGATCCGCCACGACCGTCAGCTTCACCTCTTTATCCAGTTCGTCCAGAATTTCTTCCGAGACCTCACTGATCTCGTAGATTCCGTTGTCACTGATGTCAATATTTCTCATACTTTCCGGAAGCTGACCGGCCACAAGATTGACCAGCACCGCAATCACCAGAACCAGTACGGTAAGGCCTACACTATACGTACCATTTTTGGAGGATACACTTTTGAACATTTTCTTAATCTTTTCCATGTCTCACCCCTCCTAACTCCAACGTCTTTTCTGAATGGACTGCATCGTAAAAAAAACAAACACTGCAATCACGGTCAGATACATCACAAGTCCACTTACATCAAACAGACGATTTACCGCTATATTCTCAAACACTTCCGTAATATATAATTTCTCCATCAGATTGACCAGAAGATTCTCAAACAGTTCCGCCTTTACAAAACTGAGAGCCACGACTATGGCTACGCCGATAACTTCTACAATACCGGAAATCATCCAGTTTTTCGTCATCTGATAAATAACTGCTGCCACGATCGTCAGAAGAATCACCATCCCGATCATACCACTGGTCTTGGATGTTGGAAGGAACTGAGTCAGTCCTCCCCAAAGATAAACCAGAAGCAGCGCGCCAAAGGTTGTGACGGCCGCGATAATCTGGCTCTCTGTGAGGGATGAAAGGAACATTCCGATTGATATGTATACACATCCCATCAGGAAAAACATTAAAATTGATAAATAATCCACTTTCAGATAGGCCGTCCCAAAGCTTTTGATAATCAACGGAAATGTGCAGAATATTACGCATGGTACTGCAAATACAGTAATCATCGCCAGATATTTCCCCAGTACTACTTCTGTCAGACTCACCGGTGCAGACAAAAGCATCTGATCTGTCCTGCTCTTTCTTTCCTCCGCAAAGGAACGCATAGTCAAAAGCGGTACGATAATAATCAATATATAATTAATACTCAGCAAAACATACGAAAAATACGGATACCCCGAATTCAGATTATACGCCATAAAATAAATCCCGGTAAACACGACCATGAATGCGGTAAGTACATATCCTGTCATGGATTGGAAATAGGATTTTAGTTCTCTTTTATAAATCGCCGTCATCGCCCGATTCCTCCTCTCCTTCATACAGTTCTTCTTCATCCCATAGTTCTTCTACATCGCTCTTTGTCCTGGCTTGTTCCACGGCGGCACTCTCTTTTTGAGTCAATTCAAGGAATACATCTTCCAGTGTTGTCCTGCTGTGATATAGCATCAGGAGCGGGCAATCCGCACCGGCAAATGCACGGAACACATTCTCACGGATATCCTGATTTTCTGTAGGAATCACACTTGCCTTTGTCGTTCCGCCTTCTTCCCCCGGTTTTACGTCTGCGCTTTTCACCTCAGGAATCGACTTCAGAATCATCCTTACCTTATCTTCCGTTCCTTTTGCAAGAATTTCAACCGACCGCTGTCCTTCAAGGAGTTTCTCCAGATTTTCCGGTGTATCACTCGCCACAAGCTTTCCTCCGGAGATGATCATGATATAATCACAGACCTCCTGAATCTCCGCCAGAATATGGGAACTTAATATAACGGTATGCTTCTTTGCCAACTCACGGATCAGTTCGCGAATTTCAATGATCTGCTTCGGATCCAGTCCGACCGTCGGTTCGTCCAGAATGATGATTTCCGGGAATCCCAGAATTGCCTGTGCCAGTCCGACTCTCTGCTTATATCCTTTTGACAGGTTCTTGATCAGACGATTCTCTACATCTGTAAGTTTCACCATCTTCATCGCCTGTTCCACTGCACTTTTCCGCTCTTTCTTCGGTATCTTCTTCAGCTCCGCCGCAAAATCCATATACTCGCGGACCCGCATCTCCAGATAAAGAGGCGGCATTTCCGGCAAGTATCCGATGCATTTCTTCGCCTCTTCCGGTTCTTCCAGAATATTATGCCCGTTAATCAGGACTTCCCCTTCGGTTGCCCCCAGATATCCTGTCATAATGTTCATCGTGGTCGATTTCCCGGCGCCATTCGGTCCCAGAAATCCGTATATCTGCCCCTTCTCTACTGTAAAACTCAAATGGTCCACGGCCAGATGTGTCCCATATCTCTTTACAAGATTCCTTACTTCAATCAACACGTTCCCTCCTAGCTTTTTTCTATCTTTCTCAGCTTATGCTTCAAACTGCCCGGATACCACCGGATTTTTCTGATTGCATAAGAGCCAGTATAAGGAATAACTGTGAAAGTTTTGCGTGAGAATTGTGATTTTTGTGTGTCTTCACATACGGATCTGCCAGGTTCAATCTTTACATTCCAGACGCTTTCGCCTATAATGATAGAAAATAAAATGCAAAGGAGATATGGCAATGGGAGATCAAAAGCAGCGCATTTATGATATGTTAAAAAAATTGAATATTAAGTATGAAGTTGTCGAACATGAACCCGTTTATACAATGGAAGATATGGACCGCCTTGGTCTTCCTGCAAAAGGGATCCTGTGCAAGAACCTGTTTCTCAGGGATTCCAAGGGCAAGCGGCATTTCCTGGTAACTTGTGATGAAGCAAAGAAAGTCGATTTAAAATCTCTTGCCAGACAGCTTGGCACCGGCGGACTTAGCTTTGCCTCCGAAGAACGCCTTGAAAAATATCTGGGGCTGAAACAGGGAAGTGTTACTCCGTTCGGACTCATCAACGATACCGACCATGCAGTCGAATTCTTTATCGACCGTGACCTGACCAAATGCAAGAGCCTCGGCATTCATCCTCTTGAAAATACGGCAACTGTTTTCCTGTCCTATAAAGATCTGGATAAGTTTTTATGGGAACTTGAAGTTGATGTTATGCAGATTCGGATATAGTGCCGAATCTTTACGATACCTGAAATATCTTTGAGTTTACGCAAAGAGAGCTGATCGTTTTTTATGAACAATCAGCTCTTTTTCAATCTATTATTAAGCGAGGAATTCTTCCAGGATTTCCCGGATTCTCGCCTCCTTCTCCAACTCTCCTGTTTCATTTGTCACCGGTGCTTTCGCGTACCCACGCTCCTGCTCCGGCATATATTCTCTCCTCATACTCTGCATTCCATACTGTTCGTAATCATACCTTGTATTTTGCGATTCCGGCTGTGGGTAGTTCTCCGCCGCGTACGCATTTCCTGAAGCCGCCACCGTCTCTGCTTTTTCCTTTTTCTTCTTTAATCCGTGCCCGAACGGTGCTTTCCCTTTCTTCCCCTTTTCTGCATTTTCTTCTGATGCATTCGGTGACTGCTGCCCGGTCATGGTATATGCCTGCGGCTCCGTCACCGGAACCTGCTGAGGCTGTGGCGTGACGTATGGAGCAGGCTGCGGATCAACTACGGGCACAGGCTGCGGACGCGGTTCACCTCCGGGTATCGGCTGCCGCGGCATCTGTCCGGGCATATTTCCCGGATCTGAAATCGGTTCTCTCTGCGGCGGAACATTTTCCCGTTCCTCCATTGCACGCTGTACGGTAACCTGAAATTCTTTCCGGGGACCTTTTGTATAACGATGAGCATATGTATTTTCCAGGAAATCTACCATATAAGTTTTTGCCGCCTCGAGCTGATAGCGTTCATCTGAAGTGATATGGAGCAAGAATAACGCCAGCATACCGACAGAGCCAAGAATCATGTACTGATACATGATCGTATCAGGTCCTTTCACATAATATACCATACCTGCACCGGCAAGACTCAAAAGACCACAGAGCCAGATTGCTGTTCTCTCAAGCTGACGCCATGAATGCAGTCTGAGTCCTAGCACTTTGTACTCATATACATACTTGTCCACAAATGCCCGCACATTCTGCACTTTATCACTGATCATACATGCATGCTCAAATTTTGCTCTCACAAGCTTCATCAGTGCATGATTACTCTTTCCCATGTTACTTGCCGCCTTAACCAGACGTTTTAACGAAATGCCGGCGATAATCTTTGCAAGAACTCCAATAGCAATCACAGCGCCGACGAAGTAGAAAAACACTTGCTGTGTTACGATCCTCTCTAACATAAAAAGAGTCCTCCTTCTTTGATTTGCCACCATTATAGCGTAAATCTCAGGAATTGGACTCTATAATCGTTCTTCATATTCCGACATTCCTAAATGCCGAGATGTCAGAATCTGCCTCTTCATCTGTTAAACTTTACCCATCAAATTCCGTACAAGCCTTACCGTATGGGTGATTGCCTGCTTTTCAAATGTAGGATAGTCCATCGTCGAACTGTTGTCAGCTTTGTCCGAAATAGCCCGAATAATGACACACGAAATTTTGTTGAGGTAAGCCGCCTGCGCAATCGCAGCTCCTTCCATCTCCGTACATTTTGCCTGAAACTGTGTCACAAGCCGTTCTTTAACAGCCCCGTCCGATACAAACTGATCTCCGCTCACTACTCTTCCGGTAAATGTATGAATATCCGGATTCGCCTCCTCATTCGCCTGAACAGCAAGCTGTACCAGTCTCTCATCGGCAGGGAATGCAAATGTATCCATACGCGGGATCTGTCCCACAGGGTCTCCCAGTGCACTGACATCCATATCATGCTGCACGGCATCTGTTGAGATTACAATGTCTCCGATATCGATCGCCGCATCCAGAGATCCCGCAACTCCTGTATTAATGAGCGTATCCACTTCAAAAAGATCGGCCAGAATCTGCGCGCAGATTCCCGCATTTACTTTCCCGATTCCGCTGCGCACCACCACAACATCCTTTCCGTCCAGCTTTCCCTTAACAAAGGTCATTGCTGCACGCTCTACTGTTTTCTCCACCTGCATTGCCTCTTTTAAATGGGCAACTTCTTCTTCCATTGCACCGATAATGCCTATCATGTTCTATTTCCTCCAAATTCTGTTGTTATACCTTCTGATTTTATGACATGGTTGTATTATAGCAAATTTCCGAATATAAACCTAGCTTTTTTTTCTTCCTTCTGCTATAATCCACTCAGAGAAAGATTATCAGGAGGTCTATGACATGGATTACAAACCGCATGGCGTATGTTCGCAGCTAATTCACATCGAAGTAGATGATGAGAAACGAATTCACAATGTTGCATTTACAAAGGGATGTTCAGGAAATCTACAAGGCATTGCACGCCTTGTAGAGGGCATGACGGTAGATGAAGCCATTTCCCGTCTGGATGGAATCCGCTGTGGAATGAAATCAACATCCTGCCCGGATCAGCTTGCACAGGCTTTAAAAACGCTTCGTTAATAATGAACCTTAATTCCGGTTATTAAAAAATCCAGGTCTTTGTTCTGAAGGCCTGGATTTTTACACTCAATATAGTTTTAAATTAATCCCCCGATTCTCAGGAACAATGGTGCAAATACCAGTGACACGATCGTCATCAATTTAATCAGGATATTAATGGAAGGTCCTGAAGTATCCTTAAACGGATCCCCTACCGTATCTCCGACTACTGCCGCCTTATGGGCTTCACTTCCTTTGCCGCCATGATGATCATTTTCAATATATTTCTTTGCATTATCCCATGCGCCGCCCGCATTAGACATAAAGATCGCCATCAGCACACCCGTTACCAGTGCCCCTGTCAGCAAACCTCCCAGAGCTTCCGGCCCAAGTAAAATTCCCACCGCAAGCGGCGACAAAACTGCCATAATCCCCGGAACCAGCATTTCTTTCAAAGCTGCCGTCGTGGAGATTGCAACACAGGACTTATAGTCAGGCTTTGCCGTCCCTTCCATGATTCCCGGAATACTCCTGAACTGCCGCCGCACTTCTTCGATCATCTGATACGCCGCTTTTGAAACGGATTCCATCGTCATCGCCGAAAAGAGAAACGGAAGCATTCCTCCGATGAAAAGTCCTATGATCACCCTGTAATTCAGGATATCAATGCTTTTCAGTTGTACCGCCTCTGCATAGGAAATAAAAAGCGCCAGTGCGGTCAAAGCCGCAGAACCGATTGCAAATCCTTTTCCGATCGCCGCTGTTGTATTTCCGACCGCATCCAGTTTGTCCGTAATGTTGCGGACGGATTTATCCAATCCGGACATCTCTGCAATACCACCTGCATTATCTGCAATCGGGCCGTACGCATCTACCGCCACGGTAATCGCTGTAGTTGAGAGCATTCCAACTGCCGCAAGTGCAATTCCATAAAGCCCACATACCTGATACGCCGCAAAAATACCTGCACAGATCAGCAGAATCGGAGCCGCTGTAGATTTCATTCCCACAGCCAGACCGCTGATTACCGTTGTGGCCGCTCCTGTTTCTGACTGTTCTCCGATCACTTTTACCGACTTATAGTCCTCTGACGTATAAATCTCTGTAATGGCGCCTATCAGAAGTCCTACGATCAATCCGGAAACCACGGCAACAGCCGCCTTAAAATTTCCAAACAGCATTTTACTGAAAGTAACGGACACAAGAACCACTACAATACTCGCTACATATGTACCCATTTTCAGCGCCTTGTGCGGATTTGATTTTTCATCTCCCTTTACAAAAAAGGTACCAAGCACGGATGCAAGCAGTCCAAAACCGCAGATCATAAGCGGATACATTGCCCCTTCCGCCTGAAAATACACAATTCCCAATGTCAGTGCCGAAATCAGAGCCCCCACATAAGATTCAAACAGATCTGCTCCCATGCCGGCTATATCACCGACATTATCACCGACATTGTCGGCAATGACCGCCGGATTTCTGGGATCATCCTCAGGAATTCCTGCCTCTACCTTACCCACAAGATCCGCTCCCACATCTGCAGCTTTTGTATAGATACCTCCTCCGACACGAGCAAACAAGGCGATCGAAGACGCCCCCAGGCTGAATCCCGACAGCACATCTACATTTTTGGTGAGCAGATAGATCGCACTCACTCCCAGGACACCAAAACCTGCCACGCACATTCCCATTACCGCGCCGCCGGAAAACGCTACCGACAGCGCTTTATTCATTCCACTTACTCGAGCCGCATTTGCCGTTCTGACATTGGCCTTCGTCGCCACACTCATTCCACAATACCCCGCCATGGTAGAAAAGAGCGCTCCTACGACAAAGCAGATCGCAGTCACCCAGTTACCGATCCCGACGCCAATTAAGACAAACAGCACGACAACAAAGAAAATGAGAATGCGGTATTCGGCCATCAGAAATGCTCTGGCCCCTTCACTGATCGCTCCTGCTATCTCTTTCATACGCCCTGTTCCTTCTTCCTGACGGGCAACCTTTCTTGCAAGATACGTTGCAAACAGCAACGCCAGTATTCCAAACACCGGAATCATTTTTACAATTGCTTCCATTTTACCCCTTCTTTCTGAAATTTATTGTATTTCATCCCATATTATCTGTTAATTACATTTTATCAGACATACCCGGAACTGTGAAGTAAAATATATTATTTTCAGTGATAATCCATAGTTGTCTCTATTGTTCTCCTATTGCAAATGCCGCTTTTCAGTGCTAAGATTACCTTATTCAGAAGATAAAAGGAGGTACTGAAAAATGGAATTTCAATTTTCAGATATGGTGAATCAGTTCCAGACCGGCATTTTTGCCATGTTAAATGAGAAGAAGGAGGAACTGATCCGACGCGGCCGAAAGATTTACAACCTCTCAATAGGTACCCCCGATTTTTCACCGGCGCCGCATATTATGAAAGCTATGCAGGATGCCTGTGGGAATCCCGAAAACTACAAATACTCTCTGCGTGATATTCCGGAACTTATAGAAGCCGTACAGTATCGCTATAAACATCGCTTCCAGGTAGATCTTGAACCGGATGAGATCATGTCCGTCTACGGTTCCCAAGAAGGAATGGCACATATTGGAATGGCGCTGTGCAACCCGGGCGATACCATCCTTGTACCGAATCCCGGATATCCATTATTTGAAATGAACGGGATTATGGCAGGTGCCCATATTGAGTATTACAAAATCGAAGAGAAGAACGGATACCTTCCGGATCTTGAACATATACCGGAAGAAATCCTGAAACAGGCTAAATATATGATCGTATCATATCCTCTGAATCCGGTATGCGTCTGTGCCCCGGATGAATTCTATGAGCGATTGATTGCCTTTGCAAAGAAAAATAATATTATCATCATTCACGATAATGCTTATTCCGATATTATATTTACCCGTAAGCAGGGACGTTCTTTCTTGTCCTTCGAAGGCGCGAAGGATGTAGGTGTAGAGTTCTACTCCCTTTCCAAATCCTACAATCTGACCGGTGCCAGAATTTCTTTCGTGATCGGTAATAAAAAAATCGTTGAAAAATTCAAAATACTGCGCAGTCAGATCGACTACGGCATCTTCCTGCCGGTACAATATGCCGCAATCGCAGCACTTACCGGTCCTGATGATTTTGTCGAAGAGCAGCGTCTGAAATACGAAGAAAGAAACCGTGCCCTCTGCGGCGGTCTCCGTGAGATCGGATGGAACATACCCGACAGCCAGGGAACTATGTTCGTATGGGGACGCATCCCGGAAGGCTATGCTTCTTCACTGGATTTCTGCATGGAACTGATGGAACGCACCGGACTGATCGTTACTCCGGGCAGCGCATTCGGCAGCGAAGGTGAAGGCTACGTTCGAATGGCTCTCGTCATCGATCCCGATGAAATCAAAGAATTGCTGGAAGTTCTGAAGGCTTCCAATATGTTTCAAAAATAAGGAGATAGATTAATGTTTGAAAATACCAGTACTTATCCGGAAGACAAATCACATCTGTATCCACTTATAAAAACCAGGCTGCTGGGGCTGATTGATGGGAATCCCCACTGGCTTCCTGCCCTGGCTAATGCATCTGCGCTGTTAAATCTTGCCTTAACAGATATTAACTGGGCCGGATTCTACCTTATGAACAGTTTTCTGAATCCTGCTGCAGATTCTTCAGAAGATTTTCTGATACTCGGTCCCTTCCATGGAAAGCCTGCCTGCGTGAAAATCCAGGTAGGAAACGGAGTCTGCGGCACCGCTGTTGCCCGCGATGAAATCATGCTCGTAAAAAATGTACATGAATTTCCGGGGCACATTGCCTGTGACTGCGCTTCCAATTCGGAAATCGTGATTCCACTTCATTCCAACGGGAAGGTGATTGGAGTCCTTGATATCGACAGTCCCGTCATCGGACGGTTTGATGAATATGACCGCAAAGGTCTTGCTGAATATGCAAAAATATTAGAGCAGCTATTTTAATGCTGCTCTGCTATTTTATGGAAACAGGCTTTCTTTCCTTCATACCAGCTCCCAACCAGTCCCAGTACAGAAAGGGCCACTCCCACCGGCCAGTAGATCAGGAGCGCTGCTCCCCATATAAAAATAAACAAATCGCTGTTTAAAAATCTTTTCATCTCAAACTCCTCCGTTTCATAAACCAACCTTTATGTTTCTCATATGTTCTGAATTTATGATATCGAAAGAGGTGAGTCATAAAAAGTACACCTTACATCGGCTTGCTATTTACATAAACAAACTTTACTCTTATCTCTTTCATTAAGATACTCCTGATATAAATCAAGTGTCATCTGAGATTCTTCCACTGTTTTCCCTTTAAACTTTGGCATCGTCTCCGTTTCATACCATTTTTCTTCAATGCATCTTCGCATCCATCCGATCAGATTATGCACAAAGCTTTGCTCCTGTGCCATCTGAAATGCCTTCTTTATCACATCCGGCCTGTTTTCCGATACCTGGAGCAGCATACGGATCTCCTGAATCGTGACCGGCTCTTCGCCAAATATTTCAGCCACTTCAAGAATCATACTTTCATTCACAACTACTTTCTTAGGTGCAAGAACATCCGGTGCTATTTCTTCCATTTCCGCTTCCACCGCCTGCATACGCTTCAGATCGGAATGATGTGTACAATTCGGGTTCTTCTTTACCAAAAAGCGGATCCCTGTCACTTTTCCGCCTTTTCCGCTCTTGACCGGTTCATAATCAAAACAGATCTCCGAATACTCGGATTCTTCCAGCTCTTTCTTCGCGACCTCCAGAACTTTTCTTCGGAAATTTCTCCAGTCATCAAATGGCGCATCTTTGATTTCTCCCAGCGCTTCTTCAAATCTTCCCTGCTCTACCAGGCGTTTCACTGCTTTGGAAGCATTGGCATCCACCACATTCAATGTAAATTTCAGTTCTGCAACAGAATACGGTTTCTTAGGCGGCCGCGGCACCACCAGCACATCCCCCGGTTCACGCTCAAACCGGTAGTACTGTGTCCTCAGGATTTCGTAGA
Source organism: Bariatricus sp. HCP28S3_D3 (assembly GCF_052065755.1). Lineage (NCBI taxonomy): Bacteria > Bacillati > Bacillota > Clostridia > Lachnospirales > Lachnospiraceae > Bariatricus > Bariatricus sp. HCP28S3_D3. The sequence goes on from NZ_JBQHTK010000008.1 coordinate 25,738, forward strand.
TTCGTGTTGTAAACAAGGATTTAAACGAGCAAAGTACATCCAGACTCATCCGGGTATAATCTTTTTTAAGATTATAAATATGCGGCTTCATTTCTTTTGTAAAACGCGTTGTGAACACGCCATCCTGGTATTCACATTTATTCACAACATTAAACATGATAAAATTCTCTTTTTCATCATCCTCAATACTTACAACATGTCCCAAAGTCTCCTTTGACACCTCTTTCAGCCTTGAATAGATTGAATTTCCGCTAATATGCAGATAATTCTTAATCTCCTTCGTCGACACTTTTGCAATCAGCTCCCCGTCTTCAATATATGCCTTCGAAATTGCAATATTCAAAAGCTTCCGTTCAAAAAGAGATGTACTGGACTTACTCTCAATCAGCACATTCGAGCGCGACACCATGTCCCGTTCCATCAATTGTTTATCTTTCGTCTTTTTCCCTGTCTCCACCATTCCTTTAACCCCTTATTATCTTGCATCGTCATCGTGTACCTTTTGGGTGTATAAATTGTTTTGTGTACCTTTCAGGTGCCATATTCCCTCACAGCACTCTTCTCTGCACCCTTTTCCTTACAACTTGTGTACCAATCGGGTTATTGTGTACCTTTTGGGTAACACGTTCAAAAATACGTCACTCTTTTCGTGTACCAAAAAGGGTATTCCTACACTAAAAAACAGAATCCGCCATCCCCTCAGGAATCCTCTTTCTTATCGTGTACTTTTCAGGGTACCCCTTTCCTTTTTGTGTACCAAAAGGGTGCGTCGCATTCTAAATTATGTGTACCAAACAGGTACACTGCATAAAGCAATTATATACAAGATATAGGATTTTGTAAAGAAAAAAATCCGATTTTGTATCATTGTGTACTTTTCCGGTCATTCATATTCCCTTTAAGGTACACAACATGCCCCTTATTCCTACACAAGTCCCCCCTGAATTGTACACGTCTTTACCCTGAAAGGTAAACAAGCTACCCCTTTCCGGTACACAAAATCCCCCTAAGAATCCCTCAACCACGCGGTTTTCAAGGCTTTCTAATATAAACAAAATTTAATTAAAATATGTTGTTGTTATCTTCAATATATATAAGAATGTCCTCATTTTTGCTATTCCCCCAAAAGTACCCCTCTTCTTTATATTGTGTACCTTTTTGGGAGAGCGGGATACATGAATGATCTTCAAAATGGATGGACACCTTTCTCTTAATATCATTTTTTATACAACAAAAAAGCACCGCCCCCGATGTCTCTCATACAATCATCGAAAACAGTGCTTATAAATGCGCCTTCAGGGACTCGAACCCTGGACAAATAGATTAAGAGTCTACTGCTCTACCAACTGAGCTAAAGGCGCTTGCTTTATGTCACTTCCGTAACGCAAGATTTATTATATAACCCCTTTCGCAAAAATGCAAGTGTTTTTTTATATTTTTTTTAAATTTTTTCAACCCATTATACGCAAAACTATTACAATTATCAATTCCTACCAAAATTAATCGAAATCTTTTGACAAACTGTACATTTTATATCATAATAAATGTGTGAGACCTTACTTGAGTTAGCGAAAGGAAGTGGCATTATGGACTCACTGGATTACCAAATTTTATCTATACTGAAAAAAAATGCAAGAATCAAAGCATCTGATATAAGCAAAGAGATTCATCTTTCCGTATCAACTGTCATCGAACGTATACGCAAACTTGAAAACAGCGGCATCATAGAATCATACACCATTATTACGGATGAACACAAAATGGGTAACGACTTAACGGCCTTGATGGAAATCAGTCTCACTCATCCGCGCTTTAACGATTCATTTATCGAAAAAATAATGGAACACCCTAACATCATTTCCTGCTACTATTTAACAGGTGATTTTGATTATCTGGTAAAGATTTGCTGCCGTTCTTCGGAACATCTTGAGCAGATACATAAATGGGTCAAAGATCAGAGGGGTGTTCGTTCTACACGAACTCAATTTGTTTTACGAAATGTTAAAAATATTTATACCTCTCTTCCCGAACCCTCTCCTGAAGATAATGCTTGATTTTCGTTCAGAAATCCACAAACTGATGGAATTACGCAAAAATGCTCTGACGAAGCATTTTTGCGCTTTTCCTATGAATCCATTTCACACAATTTCTCTATTGCGCATTCCTTAATCAGACATTTTTCATGTTCATTGAGAAACAATTCCGATATCGCGTTCTGCTCTACAAGCCCTCCGAACTCCTCTGCCACAATGATGGATCGTGCCGCGTCTCTTCCTTCTTCGGTATTATTAAAATCCATCATCAAGTAATACATCCTATCATTCTCATAAAGTCTGCTCTCTGCCGCCTTTCCGGCTCCGAATGCCCCACAGAACTGTATCATGTGATCCAACTCGGGAAATACGATTTGATAAGACAAACATTCTGCAGCATCCTCGCTGGTAAGCTCTTCCTTCACGCGTTGCAGCTGATTCGCCTTCTGCTTTTCCTCTTCACAGGCAATAGAAAGAAGAAGACTTCGATCCGGCAATAACGCGCCATAGAAACTTGTTACATCCCCGCTCACCTGCATATTGAGAACCTCACATCCCTTTTCAAGCAGCAAATTCAGGAACTCTTTTGTCCGTTCATGATTCTGCATCAGTTCTTCCATGCTGTAACCCAATATTTCTATCTCTTCCTGCGTGATCAGGCAATTCATTTTTGTCTCTGTTATTTTCCAGAATGTCATATGTCCACTCCCCTCTTCTTCTAATCAATCCACGCCTTGTTCTATATGTTGTATAACATTATTTCTGTTTTGTCAATCTTTTCATGCGAATTTATACTTTTTTCAGTTTTTACCCTCTATGTACGAACGTTTATTTTTCTTTAATTTCCTATTTCAAATTCTACACAGATAGTGTAAAATAAATTAGGTTATACTATATAAGGAGAGAATAAATTATGAGATTACGAAACGTACCGGGTGCCGATGCCTATTTAACAGCACATCCTCTGGTAATCAAAAATGAGACACGGTATCGCGGAACCTGGAAGGAAACCTTCGAACACCCCGAAAATCCGATTCATATAGAGATTGGCATGGGAAAGGGACAGTTTCTTCTTACCCTGGCAAAAGAAAACCCGAAAATTAATTATATCGGCATCGAACGCTATTCCAGCGTCCTGGTACGTGCTCTGGAACGTTACGATCATGATGAAGCATATCAGGATGTTTCCAATATCCGTTTTATCTGTATGGATGCGCAGAACCTTCCTGAAGTCTTTGCCGTGGGAGAAGTGGATAAGATCTACCTGAATTTCTCCGATCCATGGCCAAAGGCCAGACATGCCAAACGCCGCCTGACATCTCGTCAGTACTTTGAGCGTTACGATAAGATTCTTGCTTATGACGGGGTTGTTGAGTTTAAGACAGATAATAAAGAGTTATTTGATTTTTCATTGGAACAGGTCGATCTGGCAGGGTGGGTTCTTCTCGCAAAAACCTATGATCTCCACAACGATCCAACTCTCAGCCGTGGCAATGTTATGACAGAATACGAGGAGAAATTTGCCGGACAGGGACATCCAATCCACAAACTGATTGCCATGCGGCAATAGGTATTTTTTGAACGCAAAACGCATAATATAAAGTAACACAGATCACAAAAAGGCGTACACAAATGAAACAAAAATGTAAAATAAAGCATTTTATGTGCTGCTTCTTTTATGACAATCCATGTATAAACCGAAAATTGAGATGTCTTCGGAAGTCTTTTCGGGAAATACATGATATTCTGAATCCCAAATGCATACCATAATCAAAAGAATCCGGCTTAGCGCTTTATAAAAGTACCAAGTCGGATTCTTTCGTTCCATTTTACTACTATATTTAGAACTCAAATACAGCTACGCCATATGGCGGCAGTTTATACGGTATAGAATATGGTCTTCCGTCACATTCTTGTTTCTCAGGTTTATATACCTTCGGGCGTTCTTCTCCCTTTCCTCCATACTGAGGTTCATCACTGTTCAAGATCAGTTTATACTGCTTTCTACGCGATACCCCAACTCTGTAATCTTCCCATTCCATCGGAGTAAAATTGCATACAAAAAGTAGATTCTTTTTATTATCTTTCGAATGACGTATAAAACTATAAACACTTCTGTATCCGTCATCCGCATTCACCCATTCAAATCCTTCCGGTGAACAGTCTTCTTCATATAACGCCTTATTCTTTCTGTAAAGATGCAGAAGATCTTTATAGAAATTCTGAATTGCCTGATGCTCTTCTTCTTTCAGAAGATACCAGTCTAGCTCGCGCGCCTCACTCCATTCACGTAACTGCGCAAATTCTTGTCCCATGAAAAGCAGCTTCTTTCCGGGATGTCCCATCATGAAAGCATAGCCCACTTTCAGATTTGCAAACTTATCAAATCCAAGTCCCGGCATCTTATTCAGCATAGAGCACTTCAAATGCACCACTTCATCATGCGATAATACCAGAATGTAGTTCTCACTGTACGCATAGCTGCTGGCAAATGTCATGAGATTGTGAGCGCCTTTTCTAAAATACGGGTCCAGTTTCATGTACTCTGTAAAATCATGCATCCATCCCATATTCCACTTCATACTGAATCCCAGACCACCATCTTTCGGTTTTCCGGTTACCATCGGCCAGGCTGTAGATTCCTCTGCAATCGTCACAACACCAGGATTTCTTCTAAGTACAACGGAATTCATATGACGGAAGAACTCAATCGCTTCCAGATTCTGGTTGCCGCCATACTTGTTCGCCACCCATTGCCCATCCTGACGTCCATAATCAAGGTAAAGCATGGATGCGACTGCGTCTACCCGAAGCCCATCAATATGAAAATGTTCCACCCAGAACAGAGCATTGGAAATCAGGAAATTCTTCACTTCATTCTTACCATAGTCGAACACTTTGGTTCCCCAGTCCGGATGCTCCCCCTTACGTGGATCCGCGTATTCATATACCGGTGTTCCGTCAAAATCAGCAAGACCGTGGGCATCTCTCGGGAAATGAGCCGGTACCCAGTCCAGAATAACACCAATCTTATTCTTGTGGAAATAATTGATCATATACGCAAAGTCTTCCGGCGTTCCATAACGGGCAGTCGGTGCGAAATAACCGGTAACCTGATATCCCCATGAACCGTCAAATGGATACTCTGCAATTCCCATCAACTCAATATGTGTATACCCCATCTCTTTCAGATAGCTGACCGCCTCATGGGCGAATTCTCTGTATGTATAAAATCCTTTATAGTCTTCTCCCGGATGGCGCTTCCATGAACCGATATGCGCCTCATAAATTGCCATGGGTTCTTTATGGTGATCCCATGTCTTTCTGTGCTCCATCCACTTTCCATCCGACCATTTTAAATTTGAAATATCTGTGATTCTGGATGCAGTTCCCGGGCGCATCTCTGCACTGTTAGCAAACGGGTCTGCCTTGTCAATGAAGGAACCACTGAATGTCTCAATGCAGAACTTATATAGATCCCCCTTCTTTGCTTCCGGGACAAATGCGGTATAAATGCCAAGTGGGTCATTGCGCTCCATCGGACACGCTTTAGAATCCCAGTTGTTAAACTCTCCTATAACAGATACGGATTTTGCATGCGGCGCCCAAACGGCGAAATAAGTACCGTCATTCTTTCCATCATTTACCAAATGAGCTCCTAATTTCTTATAAATCTCATAATGGGTTCCCTGCCCAAATAAATACTGATCCAGTTCGCCTATTTCATATTCTTTTAATGTTTTCTCTTTCACAGCCATCCTCCCGCCTTCTTGTTCAAATGATTATGAATATTATACTAGAAATCGTTGAAAAAAGAAAGAGTTTTGGTTGATTTACACATGCCAAAACTCTTTTTTCTTCCTTTGTATTTTGCAAAAGCACTTATTTAAAGCTTAAAGTCCTCTTCTTTCAAAATTACGCGGTCCGAATCGTCCTTATTCTTGCCGAATACACGTTTCATCAGATGCTTCACATTGGCTTTCTGAGAATGCTCAATCGCTTCATCCATGATCTCTTTCACTTCCGCCACAGTCACTGCATGATCTTCTCTCTGCATCATATCAATACGGCTGTAAAGTGCAAGGATACCCATTTCATCGATCCGGTAACCATTTTCCTTTGCATAAGTCTGTCCAAATGTTACCAGTTCATCATTAATAAACACCGGAAGTTCCAATCTGGACGTAAACTTCTTTTTGAAATTAGGATTTGCTGCAAACAGCTTCTCCAAAGGTTTTTTCTGCTCTTCCAAAACAAACAGCAATTCACCGGTCTGCTCATCCATCAGATCATTCAGTTCATTGACGGTTCTGGCATTCATTTTTGCTGCTTTTTCAATAATCAATGCCCCACCATTCAGTTTTCTGATGATTCCGCCAAGTTCTTTTTTATTCAGAGAATCACCGGTAATAATCGCTACTTTACCCTGTTTCAACTTACGCTGCTTCTGAATTGCTTTTACAATGTCTACTGCAAGCACGGTTTTTCCGGTGCCCTTTTTACCTACAACAACAATATTACCTGTGCGGGATGTTCCATATCTGTTCTTACATCTCTTGTCATTGTCCAGAACTTCTACCAACTGTTCGCTCACCCCTCGAATCGGGACAAAGTAAGAAAACAGTTTCTTCTGTTCCTCAGTAAGACCGGCTTTCAGACCAATTTCACTCGTTGCACTTAGATCATAACGTCCCTGCACAATAAATCCTGTATCAAATTTATTCATACGGGAAGTAATCTCTTCCTCTGAAGGTTCTTCAATTTCCAGAACTTCTTGTTTCTGCTCCGGGCGCTTTGAACGAGGTCTTTTCTTCGAAGGCGGCTCTGAATCTGTCTCTGATTCCAGTTCAATATCAAAATCAGGATTAATCGCAAATTCTGGATCTTCTGCAGAATCTGATTTTTTCTGTGCTTCGAGTATCGCATCTATATCCAGTTCATAGACATCCTTTTCATCCAGATATTCATCCTCGAGCTCATCGTATTCTTCTTCATACTCGTCGTCTTCGTATTCCTCTTCCGCATACTCTTCCGCATCTTCATACTCGTCTTCCTCGTATTCTTCCGCGTCTTCATACTCCTCTTCCTCGTATTCTTCCGCGTCTTCGTACTCCTCTTCCTCATACTCTTCTGCGTCTTCGTACTCCTCTTCCTCGTACTCTTCTGCGTCCTCGTACTCCTCTTCCTCGTATTCTTCCGCATCCTCGTACTTGTCGTCCTCGTACTCTACTTCATCCTCATACTCTTCCGCGTCTTCATACTCCTCTTCCTCGTATTCTTCCGCGTCCTCGTACTCGTCTTCCTCTTCTACTTCTTCCTCGTACTCTTCCGCGTCCTCGTACTCCTCTTCCTCGTATTCTTCCGCATCCTCGTACTTGTCGTCCTCGTACTCTACTTCATCCTCATACTCTTCCGCGTCTTCATACTCCTCTTCCCCGTATTCTTCCGCGTCCTCGTACTCGTCTTCCCCTTCTACTTCTTCCTCGTACTCTTCCGCGTCTTCATACTCCTCTTCTTCGTATTCTTCCGCGTCCTCGTACTCGTCTTCCCCTTCTACTTCTTCTTCGTATGCTTCCGCGTCCTCGTACTCGTCTTCCTCTTCTACTTCTTCCTCGTACTCTTCTGCGTCCTCATACTCCTCTTCTTCGTATGCTTCCGCGTCCTCGTACTCGTCTTCCTCTTCTACTTCTTCCTCGTACTCTTCTGCGTCCTCATACTCCTCTTCTTCGTATTCTTCCGCGTCCTCATACTCGTCTTCCTCTTCTACTTCTTCCTCGTACTCTTCCGCGTCTTCATACTCCTCTTCTTCGTATTCTTCTGCATCTTCGGACTCGTCATCATCATCGTCCAATTGTAAGGATTCTACAACATTTCCCATATTCTCAACGTCATCATCCTCATATTCTTCGGTGATGCCATCTTTCTCTTCATCTTCCAGCGTTTCTGAAGGTTCTGTTCCATTTTCCAACTCCTCCATCAATCTCCGGATATCATCCGCCAGGATTGTCTTGGTATCTCCCAGCGACTCTTCCTCCTGTTTTCTGGCTGCCTTCCTGCGCTTTTTCTCTTCTTCATTTTTTTCAATGATTTTTGCGTTTTCGCGCTGGGTTACTTCCCAGTTTGCCAGAATCTCTTCAATCTTCATCTGACCTGTCACCTGAGGATCATCTTGCTTCTGCTGCTGTGCAGCAACATCCACACCACTTGCCACAGCCACACCGGCCTTCAGGACATCGGCCAAATTAGAGCCGGAGATCGTAGTCACAATCTCAGAAGTATTCTCGATCTTGGTTCTCGGCCTTGGCGGTACCGGACGCTCATCCGGAAGACTTTCCAGATCTGGTGATACAATTTCTGCCATCGGCTCAGGAAGATCAGGAAGGTCAATGCTTCCCGTCACATGTACATTTTCCCGAATCTTCTGAGCAATCCTTGGATCCGGTGCCGGACGTTCCTTCGGTTTCTTGAACATCGGTTTCTTTTTTACAGGTTCTTTCTTCTCCCCCGCAAAACGGCTATCATATTTTTCCTGCTGTAAAGGTGTGAGCGGTTTATACTTCATTTTCAGTTCCATTGCCTGATAAACGTACGTGCCTTCACTGAACCATAAAATCAGATCATCACATTCCTCCAGACACTCCGCAGTCATGCCAGCTTCATGATATAACTTAGCAAGTTCATAAGCCCATTTTTCTACATACTCAGCATGCTTGAAATCTTCAAGTGCTTCAATCTGCTGTGTAATCGGTGCATTCTGGGCTCTAAGAATCTTATATTTCAAAATATGCTGATTCGGATCCTTAGGCGCCATCTTGACAAATTCCTCATAGCAGTCCATTGCCTCATCTAACTCATTTGACTTCAATGACAAAAGTCCAAGACGATATACAATCTTGCGGCTTGTCGGTGCTTTATCATATGCAATAAACAAAATTTCTTTTGCTTTTTGCAGTTCCCCCATATTTTCGTATATCTCACTCACAGTAGAAAGCATGGATGAATTCTTAACTTTACGCCAGTCAATTGTATCCGCAATTTCCATTGCTTTTCTATAGGATTTTTCTTCGGCATATTTGAGCATCTGCTCTGTTTTTATGCGATATTCATATTTATCCACTGTTTCTCACCTCTTACAATTATTTTTACTTTTCCTCGGTAAGTTTATATATTTTTACCAGTTAAGTGTAACATACAGCGTAGTCAATGTCAAAAAATATCTAATAATCAAATTTACCATCATTTTTTTCTTCCAACGCTCTAATCAAATAATATGTATATTCACAATACGGCACATCTATTCCATATTCTTTGCCCATTCGTATCATTTCTCCGGCAAACATTTCAATTTCTGTATGACGCCCCGCATCCAGATCCTGCAGTGTAGAAAATCTTGCATCTGCTTTCACTCCCCGGAAAAGCACAACTCTCTCTGTAAGAGGAATTCCTTTGGCATGAGCTACATTTGCCACTTCTTTCCAAAGCCGTTCTGCAATCGCATATACACTTTTACTGTCTTTATACGCATTGAATCCCACTCCAAGAATAGCCTGCGGAAGATTCTGTGAAATGTTGCTTGCATATTTTATCCACATATCCAGCACAATATCTTCCATAACATGGCAGCCAAGTCCTGCACTTTTCAGCAATTGTTCCACAGCCAATACTCTTTCTGTCGGCTCTCTGGTCCCTTTCTCTCCAATATAAACCCCAGCTGTATGCTCCTCGGAAAATGTGATCCGGTTTCCTTCCCTCACCGATGCAATCCGCATAACCGCATACAGCATATGCTCCATACCTATCACTTTTCCAATTATTTCTTCAGAGCTCACCCCATTAAGCAAGCTGATGACGATGGTATGTTCATCAACAATGTTCCGAATATCTTCCAGGATCCCCTGCAACGCATCTTGTTTACATGATACCAGCAGCAGATCCACTCCTTTTGCTGCTTCCGGCTCCTTTACATGCAGTGAATACTTCTTTCCGTTTATGACAATTCCGTCTCTTTCCAATCGTTCTTTCCGTTCGTCACTGGCTATAACACAGAAATGATCCCCCATCTTTTCTGAAAGTCCCCATATAAAATATGCTCCTACCGCGCCAGCTCCCAGAAGCGCTACTCTTTGTATTTCCATATTTCTATGTTCTTTACCTCCATCTTTATCCCGAAACTATCTGCTCTTTACTTCAAACACTGTAATTATACTACATTCTATAAAATAGAGTAAACCTAAGGAATCTTAAACATTTATAAAAAAACAGCCATTACCTTTTTGTAATGGCTGTTTTTTTATATTAAGTTGTTATAATCTTCTTTTATCGGAGGAATCAATCTTTCATTCCTGTTCCTATGTTTATATATTTTATATAATTTAAAGCTCCGGACTATCGTCTTTCATACCTGATTTATAACTTCCAACTACTTTTTTATAAATATCCCTTTGTTATTCTTATCTATAATTTCATCTATGATTATTGGTGCCTTTTTCAATCATTCATATTTGATAATTATTCCGTCTATAACTGATATCTACTTTCATTTTCTATTTATAAATCATCGATATCTGCTATCTGATGTTTCTTTACACATCTTATAGCTCTTTAAATTATTGTGGTATTTTTCTCAATATGTCTGCAAATTCTGAATCTTTTAATCTTTATTCCAGCTTCTATATCTCTCCGATATATTTTATCATTTCTTTTTATCTCTGCCGGTTAAAATCTATGGTAAAGGCTCATCTCACAGGAACTTTCATTTGCCATACCACTAACATATTGAATTGTAAATTCTGAATTGTCCAACGGTCAAAGCCTCCTTCCTTTCCAACTCTTTGTCCAAAATTTTTATAAGATATCTGATACTTTCAAAATAAATTTCTTTTACTCATCGAATACTGTAAGTTTTTTATTAAATATAAGTTTTATCAGAAGCTAAATTAAAATTTTCTCTTAATATTTATGAATCATCAATTTTAAAAATTAGATTTTATACACCCCACCTACAAAACTCTCATAAATAAAATGTATACTCGCTTTCTTAAAACTTTCAAATCTTCAAATACTAATTATTCTTTTAATCCTTTTCCGATCTCATCTCTTATATTTTCTTTTATACTCTTGGCGAGTATAATAAATTCGTAAAAGAAAAAATATTTATTAGTAAAAAATTCTTTTTTGAAATTCCCTTTCTCGTCAGGAACTTCTTTTCTTTTGGATTGATTAAATAATACCACCTCAATGTATATTTGTCAATACTATTTTGAAATTATTTTTAAGTTAATTTATAATTTGTTATTTGTGCACTATTTTTCATACAATTTATACTTTTTATTAAATTTAACAGTTTTCCAATTCACAGAGCTTATCAACATCATAGAATGTTTTTTCCCAATTATTGTATTTTTTATAGTTATCACCTATTTTTTATTTTTCATTTTGTAAAATTCATGTTAAACTGTTTTCGTAGGATTTTCGACATACTCCTACGTGTCTTTTTGAAACAGGAAAGGAGAACTTAATTATGGGAGGTTTTTTTGGTGTTGCCTCAAAGTCTGAATGTGCTCTGGATTTGTTTTATGGAATAGATTATCATTCTCACCTGGGGACAAGACGTGGAGGAATGGCTACTCACGGGGAAGAAGGCTTCAACCGTGCAATTCATAATATTGAGAATTCGCCATTCAGAACAAAATTTGACAAAGATGTAGACGATATGAAGGGGAATATCGGAATCGGATGTATTTCCGATTTTGAGCCACAGCCGCTTTTGATCCAGTCTCATATCGGCAGTTTTGCAATTACGACTGTCGGCAAAATCAACAACGCTGATCAGCTTATGAAACTGGTATACGAAAAAGGGCATGCGCATTTTCAGGAAATGACGAACGGGCAGGTAAATGCTACTGAACTGATTGCAGCCTTAATCAGTATGCGTGATTCTTATGTAGAAGGTATCCGTTATGTCCAGTCTCTGGTCGACGGCTCTATGACCCTGCTTCTCATGACACCGGAAGGCATCTATGCCGCCCGTGATCTTCACGGACGTACTCCAGTTGTAATCGGGAAAAAAGACGACGGATATTGTGTTTCTTTCGAAAGTTTTGCTTATATCAATCTTGGTTATACCGATTACAAGGAACTAGGCCCCGGTGAAATCGTTTATATTACCCCGGAGAGTGTGGAAACTGTAAGCCCGGCATGTGATCAAATGCGTATCTGCTCTTTCCTCTGGGTTTACTATGGATATCCGACCTCTTCTTATGAAGGTGTAAATGTAGAACAGATGCGTTATAAATGCGGAAGTCTTCTTGCCAAACGTGATGCCGGAACAGTAGAACCCGATATCGTTGCCGGTGTTCCGGATTCCGGTATTGCACATGCGATCGGCTATGCAAATGAATCCGGCATTCCATATGCAAGACCGTTTATTAAGTATACCCCAACTTGGCCGCGTTCTTTTATGCCTACCAATCAAAAACAGCGTGATCTGATCGCGCGTATGAAACTGATTCCGGTTCACGATCTGATCGAAGATCGTAAGTTACTTCTGATCGATGACTCGATCGTCCGTGGAACGCAGCTCAGGGAAACAACGGAATTCCTTTATCAGAGCGGTGCGAAAGAAGTACATGTCCGTCCGGCGTGTCCGCCGCTTTTGTATGGATGTAAATATTTGAATTTCTCACGTTCTAAATCAGAGCTTGATCTGATCACACGCCGTATTATCCGCGAGTGGGAAGGCGACAATGATGTCAATGTACTGAGTGAATATGCGGATCCGAACAGTGACCGCTATGCAAAGATGCTGGATGAGATTTGTAGGATTCAGAATTTTACTTCGCTGAGATATCATAGACTGGATGACCTGATCGAATCGATTGGGTTGGATGCTTGTAAGGTTTGTACGTATTGTTTTGATGGTCGGGAATAAGGTTGTGGTCGCGGGGGGCGCAGGAGGGGATGCATTGCTCCAACGCTCTGGTCCCTGCGACTCGGGACTTCAGAATGTAACAAAAAGGCAGGATGTTCGCCAAATGTGGCTCGCATCCTGTCTTTTTTAACATTCTGATAGTCTCGATTCTCCGGGCCCGCCGCTTAACTTCCGCAATGCATCCCCTCCTGCGCTCCCGCTTTTCAACTTTAGTCCCTGGGGGGTAGGGGTTGTGTGGGGAAGGCTGAGGTTTGACGCGGCGGTGGTGTGGTGTGACGACTCTGCGAGCGTCACACCGGGGGAGGTTTTGTTTTTTGGTGGCGGCTCTTCGAGCGCACTTTGAGGTTGTGATTTTTGGGGGGGCGGCTCTGATGAGCGCCTCCCGGATGATTTTATATCAGCAGGTCATCGATTTTGGTGTAGTCTCCGATCTGGTAGCTTTCTATGGCGTTTCCTTTGACAATGTAGAGGCGGTCGTTTATGTAGATGCCTCGGGCGGTCATCCAGGAGTTGCCGTTGACTTCTTCTTGCATTTCGAGGTTGAAGCCGTTGGTTTTGTCGTATTGGAAAATGTAGTACATTTCCTGGTTGCCGTATGCGGAGAAGCCGATCATGTTTTTGTTGTGATCGATGAGGACTGCGCGGTAATCGTAGAAGACGTCGGAATAGTAGGACTCTTTCATTGTGTATTTGTGTATTTCTTTGACGTCTTTCGGATTGGAGATGTCGAACATGGATATTTTCATGCCGTTTGTCGTTCCGGATTCTTCGTCGGCGTCCATTCCGATTCCGAGGAGGAGGTTGTCACCGTAAAAGTGCAGGTATTCTGAAAATCCCGGGATTTTGAGGGTTCCTATGATTTCCGGATTTTCGGGATCGGAGAGGTCTACGCTGAAGAGGGGATCGGTCTGGCGGAAGGTCACGAAGTATCCGGTATCTCCCATGAATCTTGCGGAGTAAATGGTTTCTCCTTCGGCAAGATCTGTAATTTGTCCTATGATTTCCAATTTATTGTTTAAAACATAGACGGCATTCGTTGTCTCTGTTGCACCGTCAATCGTCGCAACAATACGTAGATTACCGTTATATTCGTCGATGCTGAAGGAATCATTCAAGTAACCGTTGATTTTGCCCTGAGCCTCGCCGGTGAGTACACCGTCTTTGTATGAAATTCTTCGGATCATAGTCTGATTTACATTTTCAAAAACAGTCCTTGCAAGTACGCTTGAACGTGTATTCTCATAAACATAGATGTTGTTTCCGCTCACATAGCATTCGCTGAATTCGGACAATACCGCTTTCTGATCCACGATTTTTCTCGGGTCATCTGCTTTGACGGAGCAAACGACCAGATACTGGGTTGCCGCTTTTGCCGGAGGAAGATAAATATCTTGGTCGGCAATAAAGCTTCCATTCACCTGAGGCACGTAAGCAACTTTATCATTTTTTCCTCCATCCGTGTAAGCGTAGAAATTACTGAAGATATACAGATAGCCATCTACATACCTGGAACTATGATACCTTCCGCTCTGTTCCAGGCTCGCTTTCAGCTTGGGATTGCTTACATCAGAAATATCATACGTATCCAGATAGGCCTTTTCTGTATCGTAAAACGTCTCATCTGTGTCGATTATCACATCGTAAGTATTACCGAGTACAAAAAGCTGATTCCCGTCAACGTAGAACTCACTGATCTGCGTATTTTCTCTCGCTTTTATCGTTCCGGCAATTTTCATCTGTTCGTTCCGGGTATCAACGATCGCTATTTCCATGGCGTTGTCCTTCAGAGCGTAGAGATAGGTTCCGTCTGTCTTGACAATATCTGCTTCTCCGACTCCTTCTGTCCGCACATTCGTATCGGAGTATCCTTCTCCCGGCATCGCCCTGTCGGATTCCATACTGGCTGCACTGTCCGTACTGCTCGATTTCTCGACCGCACCATACCATGCGGCACCGTCACCGAAACCAGCATCATACCTTCCATTTTCTTCTCTTAAAGCTGTGTTATAACTCTCCAGATATTCATACACTTGATCGTAATCTTCCGCCGATGCGATCTCAGTATTGATCCGGAATTCTCCTTTACTGTTTTTTCTCGCACTTTCTCCTGATGTAACGATTCCCAAACCATTTTCAGATCCACTCAGGGAATGAACCACTGCTCCTGCCAGCAGAACCAGTGCCACGCTCGCTGCGGCAAGTCCATAAGTATAAGATCGTTTCCACCTCTTTACCTTCTTTTTCTCCAAAAGTTTTTGTATATTCTCCGGCTGCAGGCTTTCCGGAACTTCTATATCCTTCGTCGCATCGTTGATTTTATCAAGAATTTCTTTTTCCTGTCTTGTCATAATGCCTTCTCCCTTCGATTATTATTCTTATGCCTTCACGCAGTCTTTGTTGTCGGGCGGGCCGCATAATACGATTCTCATCTTTTCCAGCGCTCTCTTCCTCTTGGATCGCACCGTACTGGAATTCAGTTTATACATTTTTCCGATTTCTGCACTGTTATATCCGGCAAAAACGGAAAGTGCCACAATAAACTGCTCTTCTTCCGAGAGTATAAAAAAAGCTTTTCTCACGTCTTCTGTTATCTGATCGGTAAAATCTTCCGATGCATGTTCTTCCTCAATCGGCACTTCGGTACGTTCTTTTGCCTTTAATTTCTTTTTACATACATTGGCAAGAATTTGGAAAATCCACGAGCGAAATGCCTCTTCTTTCCGCAGCTTATGTACGTTTTCATATGCCAGAAGTACAGATTCGCTGACTGTATCTTCTGCATCATGTGAATTCTTCATCATACACAATGCAAAACGATACATATCTTTGTAAACTAATTTATATAATTCAGTGAATTGCTTCGCATCAATCACCGCTGCTCCCTCCTCCCTTGAAAGTCGACTTCTATTTATTAGAGTAAATAAAAGGGGCAAGTGTTGCAAGAAAAATAAATTTTTTCGAAAAAAGAAGCACCCCGATAAATGGAATGCTTCTCTCACTTTATATTTTAGTTGTATTACCCTCTATAGTAATTGATCAGACATCCTTTCAGGATGATCTCTCTTTCTACATCCGTCAGATCTCCTAACTTCAGTTCGATTTCTTTCAACTCATCACCGACAACATACGCCTTGATCACTGCTGCTTTCTCTTCGACAGCTTTTCTGACATCTGGTACGAAGATGTAATCGCCATTCTTGAAGGAAAGTGCGGTATGATCTTCTTCTGTGATAAACGGAAGCATACCCCAGTTGATCAGATTTGAGCGGTATCTCTTGGTAGCATATTCGTTGGCAATATTTGCCCAACCACCAAGCACTTTCTGACAGGAAGCCGCCTGCTCACGCGCGGAACCGTCTCCAGGTTTTACAGCAAAAATCGTACTTCCTACACCCAGATTTCCTCTGCCTGCCTCCGGGAATTTTACATTTACCTTCTCCATAACAGACTTCATTTCCGGAAGTACATCCAGCGGGCAGGTTCCTGCTTCAATCGCTTTCTGTGCCTTCTGAACTTCTTTTGCCCTTCCCACATAAGCCGGATCCTTTCTGGAAAGTGCAAATTCTGCAAGTCCAAGCGGATTAGAACGGTAAGAAGATGTCTCTCCGGATGGAATCAGTTCGTCTGTTGTCGTTACCGGATCGTGAATCTCAGAAACCACTTTGAGAAGCAGATTTTCCGGAAGAGCACTCATCGCCGGCCAGTCCTTGATATTCGGGCCGAATTTGATTTCCACAGACGGATCTGCAACGCCGTGACTGTCAAATACACGGTTTGCATAAATGTTTTTATCAAAATGATAGGTCGGATTCTTATATTCTACATCCATCGCGGTAGCCGGTGTCAAGAATCCTTTATTTGCTGCGGTTGCCGCAATGGAACGTGCATCCATCAGTGCTACGGATGCGATCTGTCCGCTCTGCAGCTTGCTTCCTTCACGGTTCGGGAAGTTTCTGGTAGAGTGTCGGATGGAGAATGCATTATTGGCAGGTGTATCTCCTGCGCCGAAACATGGTCCACAGAATGCGGTCTTCACGATCGTTCCTGCTTCCATCAGTGTCGCAACTGCTCCATTTTTCACAAGTTCCATGTAAATTGGTGTACTTGCAGGGTAAACACTGAATGTAAATTCATCAGAACCAATATATTTTCCTTTGATGATATCTGCTGCAGCGCAGATATTTTCAAAACCGCCGCCCGCGCATCCTGCAATAATACCCTGATCTACATAGAGCTTTCCGTCTACCACTTTGCTCTGCAGTGAATAATCCACTGCACCATCAAGACTTACAAGGGCTCTCTGTTCTACATCATGAAGCACGTCTGCAAGATTTGCATTGACCTCATCAATGGTATATACATTGGATGGATGGAACGGCATCGCGATCATCGGACGGATTTCGCTCAGATTCACATAAACCAGTCCGTCATAGTAGGTCACTGCTCCCGGGTTCAGTTCTTTGTATTCTCCGACTCTTCCATGAATATCGTAGAATTCTTTGATCTTCTCGTCGGTTCTCCAGATTGAGGACAGACAAGTGGTCTCTGTAGTCATGACATCGATTCCGATACGGAAATCTGCACTCAGTTTGCTAACTCCGGGTCCCACAAATTCCATCACTTTATTATTAACATAGCCATTTCCGAATGTCGCGCCGATGATTGCAAGTGCAACATCCTGCGGTCCTACGCCTTTGATCGGTTCCCCGTCAAGATAAATCGCCACAACACCCGGCATTTTGATATCATAGGTCTTATTCAGCAGCTGTTTTACCAGCTCCGGTCCGCCTTCGCCCATCGCCATCGTACCAAGCGCTCCGTAGCGGGTATGACTGTCTGAACCAAGAATCATCTTACCGCCGCCTGCAAGCATTTCCCTTGCATACTGATGGATGACGGCCTGATGAGGCGGAACGTAGACACCGCCGTATTTCTTTGCGCAGGTAAGGCCAAACATATGGTCATCTTCATTAATCGTTCCTCCAACCGCACACAGGCTGTTATGGCAGTTCGTCAGAACATACGGAATCGGGAATTTCTCAAGGCCGGAAGCACGCGCCGTCTGAATGATTCCGACAAATGTAATATCGTGGGAAGTCAGCTTGTCAAACTTAATCTGAAGCCGTTCCATATTTCCGGAAGTATTGTGTGCCTTCAGTATTCCATACGCCATGGTCTGCTGTGCAGCTTCCTGCTTCGTGATCTGAGTTCCTGTCTTACTTTTTACTGCCTCCAAAGCATCCGGTGCGTCCGGAATAATTTCCATACCATTTACAAGATACGCACCACCATCATACAATTTCACCATTGTCAACACTCCTTTTCTTTTATGCTGTATTTATCTGAACCTGTTATTCCTTTGAGCGGACAAATTTCACATGGTCAGCAACCATTAATGCAATTTTAAATGTAAGTGCATCTTCAAATACTCTGACATCCAGCCCTGTCTGTTTTTGAATCTTCTCCAGACGGTACACCAATGTATTGCGGTGTACGAAGAGCTGCCTTGCCGTCTCCGAAATATTCAGGTTATTTTCAAAAAATTTGTCTACGGTAGACAAGGTTTCTTCTTCAAACTGATCCACTGCTTTTCCAGCAAATACTTCCTCCAGAAACATGTCACAAAGTGACAGCGGAAGCTGATGGATCAGACGACCGATTCCCAGTTCCTTGTATGCGAGGATATTTTTTTCCGGATAGAAAATCCTTCCGACATCCAATGCCATCTGCGCCTCTTTATAAGACTGGGAAACATCCTTCAGTTCCTCCACAATGGTACCGTAAGCCACTCGGACATTTACCATTGCTTCTGTATTGATCATATCGACCAGCATCTTCGCATTGTGCTGGATCTCTCTTGTGCTGTCTGTTTCATCCAGCGCCTTGATCAGGATTACATGTCCTTCATCGACCGCCGTTACATAATCACCGGTTCCCGAAGTATAGATGCCTTTCACCATCTCGAGGACGATGGTATCCTCCGGATTCTTTGGTTCGATCAGAATGACTACTCTGCGCTTTTCCACCGGAATGGACAATTTCTTTGCCTGATTGTAAATATCGACCAGAAGAAGATTATCCAGAATCAGATTCTGCATGAAACGGTTCTTATCCATCCGCTCCTTGTTCATGCGGATCAGGCCTTCCAGCTGACTCACACAGAGTTTTCCACTGACCCTTCCGTTCAGTTTGTCTTCATGCTCGATCACAAAAATATAGATCGGCTCCAGTTCATCACAAACCGGGAAGACCGCAATCTCATCTGTCACAAGTTCTGCCGTACAGCCCACCTCCTGAACCTCCGAGATAAACGCTTCTACTGCGTGCTGGATCCAGCCCTTCTTCGCTCCGACTGCGGCCAGCATGGCCGCTTCCATATTCCAAATGGAACAACTACATTCCACAATATCCCCGATTTCATGAATCGTTCTCTGTAAAATCTGATTCGATAACACTTTATTTTCCTCCTAATACTCTCCGACAATCGCCGCTTTAATCAGATTCGTTTTTCCTGGGCGCCCTACCGGAACACCGGCAGTCAGGATCGCCACATCTCCTTCCTGCACAAATCCCTCTCGTTCAGCTGCTTCTGTCGCATGAAGGAATAAAATCTCCATGCTGTACTCTTCTTTGATCAAAATCGGTGAAATACCCCAAGACAGATTTAATTTCCGGCAGGTACGCATATCGGAAGTACATCCCACGATCGGACATCCCGGTCGAAATCTGGACACCATTCTCGCAGTATGGCCGGACTTGGTCACGGTAATGATGGCCTTGGCGTCCATATCAATGGCCGTCATACAGGTTGCATGGGAAATCGCCGTCGTCATATCTTTCTTTTCTTCTTTTTTCCGGACACTGAACAGTTCATTATATGGGATGTCACTTTCGGTTCGCACAGCGATACGAACCATTGTTTTCAGTGCCTCCACCGGATATTTTCCCGCTGCAGTTTCTCCGGACAGCATGATTGCGCTGGTTCCCTGGTAAATCGCATTTGCCACGTCCGTCGTCTCCGCACGAGTTGGACGTGGATTTTTTATCATGGAATCCAGCATCTGAGTTGCCGTGATAACCTGTTTCCCCGCATTGTAAACTTTGGCAATGATTTCCTTCTGGATGACAGGAACGTCTTCCAGCGGGATTTCTACACCCATGTCACCTCTGGCAATCATGATTCCATCGGCAGCTTCGATGATTCGATCGATATTATTCACGCCCTGCTGGTTCTCGATCTTTGCAATGATTCCGATATCAGCTCCACCGTTCTCATATAAAATCTTACGAATCTCCGCCACATCTTCTGCTGTACGTGTAAAAGAAGCTGCAATGAAATCAAATCCTTCTCGAATTCCAAAAAGAATATCTTCTTTATCCTTCGGGCTGATAAACGGCATATTCACATCCACTCCCGGAAGGTTCACGCCTTTACGGTCTGAAACCATTCCCCCGTTTTTTACAACACAGTGGATTTCTTTTCCTTCAATACTTACGACTTCCAGACCGATCAGACCATCGTCGATCAGCACACTGTCTCCCGGCTTTAAGTCTTTATATAAATCTTCGTAGGTTACGGATACCTTTTCGTTTGTTCCTTCAATGTCTTCCGATGTCAGTGTAAATTCCTGTCCTTCGACCAGTTCAGCCTTTCCTTCTTTAAAAGTACGAATCCGGATCTCCGGTCCCTTCGTATCCAGAAGAGCGGCAACCGGTCTTCCGAGCCGTTCCCGGATCTCCTGAAGTTTGATCAGACGTTCCTTCTGTTCCCGATGACTTCCGTGAGAAAAGTTAAATCTGGCAACATCCATCCCTTCCTGAATCAGTGTTTCCAGTACCCCTTCTTTATCGGTTGATGGTCCTAAAGTACAAATGATTTTCGTTTTGCGCATCCTGTTCCTCCTACTGTTATTCTTCTCTTGCCCTGCTTTTCCATATGCTATGTGGACGTGGCATAGCCTTTAAGTCACATATTATCTATTACACCACTTATCGTAACATGATTTTAATTCACACACAACTGCGTCTTTTGCACAAAAATCTATGCATTCTATAAGTCTTCTTTGAGATACGGCGCCGTTACAGATTTTTCACTTGTTACAAGTTCTTCCGGCGTACCTGCAAACAACAGATTTCCTCCTTCATTTCCTCCGCCCGGCCCCAGCTCGATCAGATAATCACATCCTTTTATGACTTCCAGATTATGTTCGATCAGGAAAAGGGAGTTCCCGGCATCCACCATTTCATCAAACAATTCCAGAATGTTACAAATGTCTTCCATGTGCAGTCCGTCGGTAGGCTCGTCCAGAATAAAAATCTTTCCACTGCTGTTCAGATACGATGCTAGCTTCAGCCGCTGAAGTTCTCCACCGGATAATGTGGACAGGGACTGATTCAGATGAAGATAGGAGAGTCCCACCCTCGTCAGCGGATGCAGCATTTTTGCCACCTCTGTTCCGGCAAACCATTCTTCTGCTTTACTTACAGTAAAATCCATGACTTGGGCAATGTTATATCCGTCTACCTCATATTCCAGCACCTCTTTGGAATATCGGAGACCACCGCATGCTTCACATACTGTTTCGATGGAATCCATAAAAGCCATATCCGAGACGACCACTCCTTTTCCTTTGCATACCGGACATTTCCCTTTTCCATTAAACGAGAAAAGTCCGGCACTGACGCCACATTTTCCGGCAAAAATCTTCCGGATTTCATCTGCCGCTCCAAGGTATGTTGCAGGAGTGGACCGCAGACTGATTCCAATGTTTTTCTGACTGATATAAATCGGTTTTTCAGGGCATGTCTCTGCAAAATGTTCCATCAGTGAGCTCTTTCCTGATCCGGCAACTCCTGCGATCACAGTCATCACGCCCAACGGTATTTTTACGGAAATATCCTTTAGATTATGGTATGTCACATTTTGAAGTTCATACCAGGTCTTTGGTATTCTGACACATGTTTTCAAACCACTTTTTCTGCGAAGCATTTCCCCTGTCCGGGTATTGCTTTTCACAAGTTCCACATAGCTTCCCTGAAACAGGATATTTCCTCCGGACGCACCTGCCCCGGGGCCAATGTCAACGATATGATCCGCTGCCCGGATCATTTCCTTATGGTGCTCCACCATCAGAACGGTATTGCCTGCATCCCGTAACTTTTCCACCGCCCGCAGAAGCCGGTCGATATCATGACTGTGGAGGCCTACGCTCGGTTCATCCAGAATATACAGCAGATCCGTAAGAGATGAATTCATGTATTTGGCAATCTTGCATCGCTGTGCTTCTCCACCTGACAGGGTTCCGAGTCCCCTCGCCAGTGTCAGATAATCAAGTCCAATATCAATTAGCGCCTGGATTCTGGCAGAGAGTGTTCGCTTAAGATCCTCCGCCAACGGTGACTCTATTTCATTCAACCATACGCTCAGTTCTTTAAGCGGCATCGCAGTCACTTCGGCAATATTTTTCCCGTTTATCCGGCATGAAAGCACCTTCGGATTCAGGCGGGTACCTCCGCAATCCGGACATACTCCGCGGTGCGTCATGGGACCCAGGATCTGTTTGTGCAGTTTTCCTTCCTCTGAATTCAGAACACTGCGGTACATTCTGTGAACCAGGCCTTCATACTTTGCCGTCTTCGGCCATCCTTCCGGTGGGTTTTTCAAACGAATCTGCGGCGAATACAGAAACAGTTCCAATTCTTCTTCCGAATAATCTTTTATCTTTTTATTCAGGTCAAACAGCCCACTGTTGGCATATCGGATCCATCGCCACTGTCCCGGCTCAAATGCGACATAATTAATCACTCCGGGATCATTCAGACATTTATCAAAATCGACCAGCTTGTGTACATCCAGTTCCGTAATCTCACCGATTCCATCGCAGCGCGGACAGCTTCCCTGCGGATGATTGAATGAAAATGTATCCGAATAGCCGACAAACGGTTCTCCCACTCTTGAAAAAAGAAGTCTCAAAAGTGTATAAGTGTCTGTATACGTTCCGACTGTAGAGCGCATATTGGGTGCCGGTTTTTTCTGATCGATCACGATCGCGACCGGAAGATTATCGATTCGTTCTACATGCGGCCGCCCGTATTTGGGCAGATAATTCTGGACAAATCCCGGGAACGTATCATTCAACTCCCGTCTAGACTGGGCTGCGATCGTATCCAATACCAAAGAAGATTTCCCTGAACCTGAAACACCGGTGAACACCGTCATCTTATATTTCGGGATATCTATCGAAATATGTTTCAAATTATTTTCATAGGCATTCAATACTTGAATAAATTCTCTGTTCATTTGCAAATTTCAGCTTAACCTTTCCTTTTTTGATCTTTGACAATATATTATCTCAAACTATATTCACAATATCATTCATGTTTTGTATGGTCAATGTTCTTTCCAACATTTTTCTTCTGCCGACAAAACCAGTCTAGCGTCCGATCAATACATGCACATTCGCGCGAAGAAACATTTACGCACAAAAAGAGGAACGGCCTTGTTCCTCAATGTCATCTACTTAACAGCGTGGTGTGAAAGCCGTTCCTTTTTTCTGTTGTATTTTCGTTTCTTTTTAGGCTAAAGACTACTTATTATTCTTCAGCCACTCAGTTGCACAGTGAGCCAGGCAGGCTGATCCGATCGGAAGCACGTCTTCATTAAACAACACCTTCGGATTGTGAGCGGAAACTGCTCCTCTTTCATCCAGAAATCCTGCGGATATATACATAAATACGCTCGGGATCTGCTCTGCAACTACAGCGAAATCCTCTGAAGCGCTGGCGGTAATTCCGGGGTAACCCATAAGTCCAGGAATCGGCAGTTCGTTCATGTATCCAACCATTTCCTTTGTCAGAGCAGCATCGCTGATCAGCGGGCCGACTCCGCCGGTCATAACAACTTCTGCCGTACCTCCATAAACCTCTGCTGTCCGTTCGCTCACTTCTTTCAAACGTTTCAGAAGCAGATCACGGGCATCCGGACTATTTGTACGGATCGTACCGCTCAGTACCGCACTCTCCGGAATAATGTTCGGAGCGGAACCGGCCTGGAACTGTCCAATTGTCAGGACACAGGCATCATTCGGATTACTCTCGCGTGCAATCAGTTCCTGCAGTGCAAGATGCACATGTACACCGATGTTGATCGGGTCAATAGACATATGCGGATATGCACCGTGTGAACCACGTCCTTTGATATGAATCTCAAATCCATCCATGGAGAACATGATAGCCTTACCACTGTCATTATACATATACGTACCCATCGGAATCTTTCCAGGACCGACATGGTAAGCCATCGCAATATCCGGTTTTGGATTTTCCAGAATTCCGTTCTCAACCATGTTCTTTGCTCCTGTAAAATTCTCTTCTCCAGGCTGGAACATAAATTTGACAGTTCCTTCCAATGCGTCCTCATTCTCTTTTAACATTCTCGCTGCTGTCAGAAGCATTGCCGCATGAAGATCGTGTCCACAGCAATGCCCTTCTGTTCCCGTAGGGCAGGCAAATGGAAGTCCGCTGTCTTCCGGCATCGGAAGCGCATCCATATCGGCTCGAAGCATAATGACTTTACCGCCTTTTCCAAGCGTAGCGGTAACACCCTCTCCACATTCTTTCGGATCAAGACCATATTCCTTCAGTTTCTCCAAAACATACGCTTTTGCCTTCGGCATATGCAGCCCCACTTCTGCATTGGTATGAATATAACGGCGATCCGCTATAGTCTCCTCCTTCAATTCCAGTGCACGTTCATAATAATTCATAAACATTCCTCCTTTGTTTCCGCTTTTTGGTTTCGTTCTTCATACAAAACTTTTTGCTAAAAAGAAATATAGCACGAATACATAAAAACTACAAGAGGTGATGGAGGACGGGGTTCAGGTTCACGCCTTTGTCCGTGGCCCCGAAGCATCCCCTCAACCACCCTTGAATTTCCCCACAAAAGCTGATATGATAGAACAAATAACACATTTTCAAACGACCAAACAGGAGGGATATCTTTGTCCGAATATACACCAACTTCAAAAGATGAAACCGAAGAAACGATTATGAATCCAGACACTATAACGGAAGAAACTGATTCTGAGATCCCGATTACTGAGATAAGAGAAGAGAAAGAAATAGAAACAGTATCAGAGGAAGAACCGCCGAAGCGACATTTTTCTCCGTTCCGCGCCAAAAGATCCGATTTTTCGCGAGATGAATGGATTCTTTCCCATATTGATAATTCTCAGCTTATGGAATATCTCAAGTTAGAGCAAACGCGTTTTGAACAGCTTCAGGAAGCAAAGGAACGAAAAGAGAAGCGGCTTTTTACTGCCTTTAAACTTACCGTTTCTCTGGCTTCGATCGTTGCGGTCATTTATTTATTGAAAGATGTACCTACCATCCTTGTCAATATTTTATACATAGCCGGTATTCTTGCCGCGTTCTGGTTCTGGAAGAATCCGAAAGATAAGAATGAGAAATAACATAATTTCATATCAGAAAGGGCTGTATGCCCCCCCAGACTGACCGCCTGGCGCATTTGGTTTACATACAGCCTTTTGTTATTCCCTCCAGATAGAGCTAACACTTCTCCCCAATCATAATCCGGATGATTTCTTCATTCGTTTCTTTCATGCCTTGTTTTCCAAGTCTTCCGACGTTCTGAAGAGTCGCTTCAACGCCATTCGTAACGATTCCGTCACCTCCGACAAATTCCTGTCCGTGTACATACATTTGATATCCGAAAATTCCTGCCTCTACAGCGGATGCAATCTTCGCGGCGCAGGAGGCCTTTGCCCCGTCACAGACAATGCCGGAAACGATTGCCAGTGCATTGACTACTGTATGGATGACTTCTTCATATCCTCCTCCGCTGAGATATGCAATTCCGGCTCCCGCACCTGCTCCGGCACTGACAGCCCCGCAATATGCAGACAGTCTTCCGATCGGAGTCTTCTCGTGAATGGCAGTCAGATTGGAAAGCACAAGCGCGCGATACATTTTTTCCTTGCCGCATTGCATCCCCCGGGCATAGACAATAATCGGAACGGAGGCTGTAATTCCCTGATTTCCGCTGCCGGAATTAATGATAACCGGAAGCTCACAGCCATTCATACGCGCATCAGATCCTGCAGCTGCCATTGCTTTTGCTTTGACTGCAAGATTACCTCCACCGATATCCAAAAGCACGGATCCGATATTGGCACCATAATTTCCCCGTATTCCTTCCTCAGCAATCGCCATATTATAGGTGATCTGGCGGTCAAGGATTTCCCGGACATCTTCGATATCTACCGTTTCCACAAAATCAAAAATGTCTTTCATGTTGAGCAGACTCCGGTCTGTAAGCCCTTCTTCACTTTCATCGGCAACCGGAATTTTCTTCAGTACTTCTCCGTTTTTCTCAATCAACACAATGTTGGTGTGGTAGTTGGCAATCCGTACTTTGCTGTATTCTTCTCCTTTATAAAGCGTCACAATGATATCAAACGTCAACCCATTATCTATATACTCTACATGAATTTCGGTCTGTTCAAGAAATGTTTTCATTTCTTCCGTCTGTTCTTTCGTAACCTCTGCAATCACCTCCAGTTCCTTTTCCGGTTTCCCTGCGACGATCCCCGCCGCCGCTGCTGCCGGAATCCCTTTGAGATGATTCGTATTCGGTACAATAACAGACTTCACGTTCTTGATGATACTTCCACTCGCTCCGATCACCACTTTATCCGGAAGTCCTCCAAGCACCTCTCTTGCCTTCGCCGCTGCATATGCAAGTGCGATAGGTTCTGTACATCCCATTGCCGGAACCAGTTCCTCTCTCAGAATGCTCACATACGCCTCGTATTTCACATCACCTTTGTTCATTTTCCTTTCCTCCTTTTCTCCCCAATCGTAAACATCTCGTTTTCAAGCATCTTGCCTTCTTCTTAATCTCAGTGTATCATGGTGTTAAGTTAATGTAAAATTTAAGGTTTTTATGATATCATTAAATATTTTTTATCTTGCAAGAAGATAACGCCTCCGGCAGATTGCAGAGGCGTACATGAAAATGATACAGGAGGTTTTTATGGAATTCCGAGAAATTACAACATTCCTTCAGGTTGCGAAATTCAAAAGTTTTTCCCGCGCCGCAGAGCAATTGGGCTATACACAGGCAGCTGTCACAATTCAGATTAAAAATCTGGAAAAGGAACTTGGCGTCCATCTTTTTGACCGGATTGGGAAGCAGACACTCCTTACCCACCAGGGACGTATATTCTATGAATATGCTTCTAATATTGCGCGGGATATTTCGCAGGCAAAGGATGCCCTTTCCAATCCGGAAGAGCTGACCGGTACACTCTGCATCGGGACCATTGAATCCGTATGTGCATCTGTATTTCCCTCACTTCTCCGCGAATACCACAGGCATTATCCAAAAGTCAACATCAAAATCATTACAGATTCTCCGGAAACACTGCTTCATATGATGGATAAAAACACACTGGATCTTGTCTATTTTCTGGACAAACCTGTATACAATACCCACTGGATCAAAGTGCTTGAAAAACCGGAAGATGTCTTTTTCGTGGCTTCTTCCGAGCACCCGCTTGTCCAGAGTGAAAATCTAAGTCTGAATGAAGTGATTACTCAGCCTTTTATTTCCACGGAAAAAAATGCCAGTTACCGTCTTCTTCTGGAAGAATCTCTTGCGGAAAAGGGTCTGGAACTGCATCCATTTCTGGAAACGGGAAATACGGAATTCATCATCAACCAGCTTCGTCACAATCTGGGCGTTTCCTTTCTGCCCGGTTTCATTGTCCAGAAATATTTGAATTCCGGAAGCCTTACAACACTGGATGTCACGGATTTCCAACTGCAGGTGTGGCGACAGATTGTATATCATAAAGATAAATGGGTAACGCGAGAAATGAAAGCCTTTCTGGAACTGGCTTCGGAATCTCTTTAAAACATGCTTCGTGTGTGGTACAATTGAAGAAACAATACACCGGATCAAAAATAATTTTATATAAAAGAAAGAGGTGTTTATTATGTTGCACGAAGTAAAATTCAAATCCTTCAATGAACGGGATGAAGTCTATGGCTGGATCTATGTTCCGGCCGCTAAACCAAAGGGAATTGTCCAGCTCGTTCATGGATTCGGAGAACATTCCAGAAGATATCTGCACATGATCGTGAAATTTCTGGATGCGGGCTATATCGTAGCCGCCGATGACCATGTAGGGCATGGCAAGACTGCTCTGGAAAATGATACCTGGGGTGATTGGGGTGACAAAGGCGTCCACACGATGATGGAGGATGAACACACCTTGAAAGAACTGGTTTGCGAAAAATATCCGAGCCTTCCTTATTTCCTGTTCGGACACAGCATGGGTTCTTTCATTGTAAGAGACTACATCGCAAAATACGGCGATGATCTGTCAGGCGCAACGATCTGCGGAACGACCGGCATTTTCCGCGGTGCTGCCGAAGCGCAGGCCGGACTTGAGAAGATTGTCGCTGAAGGAAAAGGGAAAGACAGCGATCCTGAATTTGTCGGAGCGCTTCTCGGATGGATGTGCGAGCGATGCGGTGAAGTCCATATTGGAAATGAGTGGATCTGTGCCGATCCGTATGTACAGCGCGATCACGCTGACGACCCGTTTGACGCGTTTACCAAACCGACAAATAACCAGTCTCTGCTGTACTTCACCCAGATGATGGATGTGATCACCGGAACCGAATGGGCAGAAAAAGTACCGACTGCACTCCCGATCTACAATATCGCCGGAGATCAGGATCCTGTCGGCGAATACGGTCAGGGAGTCTGTGAAGTTTCGAACTGGCTGGTCAAAACCGGACATCAGGTTAAGACAAAGCTCTATTCCGGATACCGTCATGAGATCCATAACTATGCGGATATAAAAGACGAGGTTGAAGCAGGAATCATTGCATTTATGGATGGAGTTTTGGCCGAGTAAAAATCCGGGCGGAAGATTCAATCTTCCGCCCGTTTTTCATCTTGATAACTTACACTAATCTAGAACAGCCCCGTAATCTTTCCGGTCTCATCCACATCAATTCTTACTGCTGCCGGAACTTTCGGAAGCCCCGGCATTGTCATGATCTCACCGGTAAGAGCAACAATAAATCCTGCACCTGCAGAAATCTTCAGGTTACGAACCGTAACTTCAAAATCCGTCGGAGCGCCAAGTTTCGTCGGATCATCTGTCAGACTGTACTGTGTCTTAGCCACACAGATCGGGCAGTTTCCAAAGCCGAGAGCTTCCAGCTCTTTCGCCTGTTTCTGTGCCTGGGCCGTCAGTACGACACGCTTGCCGCCATAAATCTTCTGAACGATCTGATTCAATTTATCTTCTATACTTCCCTCAAGTTCATAAGAATATGAGAATTCATTCGGTTCTTCGCAAAGTCGGATCACTTCTTCCGCAAGACGGATTCCGCCTTCGCCGCCTTTCGCCCATACTTCAGAAAGTGCAACATTTACGCCAAGCTCTTTACATTTTGCTTCAACCAGATCCAGTTCAGCCTTTGTATCGGTCGGGAATGCATTGATCGCAACAACACACGGGAGCTTATAAACATTTTTAATATTACTTACATGCTTCAGCAGGTTCGGAAGCCCTTTTTCCAGCGCCTCCAGATTTTCGTTATTGAGATCTGCTTTTGCTACACCGCCGTTGTATTTCAAAGCACGAACAGTTGCTACAATGACAACTGCATTTGGCTTGATTCCTGCCATACGGCATTTGATATCAAGGAATTTCTCTGCTCCGAGATCCGCACCAAATCCGGCTTCTGTGATTGCATAATCAGCCAGCTTCATTGCCATTCTTGTAGCAGTTACAGAGTTACATCCGTGAGCAATATTTGCAAATGGTCCGCCGTGTACAATGGCCGGAACTTTCTCAAGTGTCTGTACCAAGTTCGGTTTCAAAGCATCCTTAAGCAGTGCAGCCATAGCTCCCTCTGCATGAAGATCGCCTGCTGTTACCGGCTTCTGGTCTGCGATCTTTCCGTATGTGTATCCGATGATGATACGAGATAGACGTTCTTTTAAATCTGTAATATCCTTTGCGAGACAAAGAACTGCCATGATCTCAGATGCAACGGTAATGTCGTATCCGTCTTCACGAGGAGTTCCGTTCGGTTTTCCGCCAAGTCCGTCTACCACATAGCGAAGCTGACGGTCGTTCATGTCCACGCAGCGTTTCCAGGTAATCTTTCTCGGATCAATATTCAATTCATTTCCCTGGTAAATATGATTATCGATCATTGCTGCAAGAAGGTTATTCGCTGCGCCGATCGCATGGAAGTCTCCTGTAAAATGAAGGTTGATATCTTCCATCGGAACTACTTGTGCATATCCGCCGCCGGCAGCCCCACCTTTTACACCAAATACAGGTCCAAGGGATGGCTCACGAAGTGCAACCATAACATTTTTACCGAGCTTCTGCATACCATCAGCAAGTCCGATCGTAGTCGTAGTTTTTCCTTCTCCGGCCGGAGTCGGGTTGATTGCGGTAACAAGGATCAGTTTTCCATCCTTTTTATCGCTTTCTTTTAACAGATTGTAATCAATTTTTGCTTTGTATTTTCCGTACTGCTCTAAATACTTGTCATCAATGCCTGCCTTTGCTGCAATTTCAGTAATCGGTGACATCTGACATTCCTGTGCGATTTCAATATCTGATTTGAATCCCATGTTTTTCTCCCTTCTTCTTTTGCAGGTAAATGCTGCCAAAAATAAAATTTACTGTTATATTAGATAAATCGTCCTGTTAAAGAGGAACAAAAAAGGCAACACATGTAAAATACATATGCTGCCCAGACGGTCGGCGTTCCAGAATCCGGCTCCCCCGTGGTACTCCACGCTTTCTCCGTCAGTAGACCGGACTCTTCTTTAACTACCGTCATCGTATCATACTCACACAGGAAATGCAAGCCTAATTCTGCATTCTCTTATGAATCCTACCCTACTAATTTAATACTTCTACTTTGCAGGCATGTTTCTTCTGCTTTTTATTATAACTAATTCCAACCGCAAGAATTCTTCCTGCACATTTACGTTCTTCACCCAATTTCCCTGTAAAACGTAGAATATATTTTTTATCTTTAATCTGCCTGATTGCTTCATCGGGACTGTGATCTACCTTTAATTCCAAAATAATCCCATCCGCATCCCGATTTACCGGATAAAAAATAAAATCCACATATCCTACACCGGACTTATCTTCTCGTTCCACACGATAATTGTCTCTTGCTGATAAATATACAAGATTCACAACAGCTGTTAATTCTGTTTCGTCATTATAGCTTAATAACGGTATTTCCGTATCATGTGCAAGCTCCAGAATTTCTGCCATCGTTTCCGTATCTCCGGCTAATGTAGCTCTAAGCATTCGATCCGATTCTTTCGCCAATCGATACACATAACCCAATGAAGCTTCCTTTTTTAACATATCAGCAAATTTATCCATTAGCTCTTTGTTGGGAATCATAACTTTTCCATTTTCATATGTCAAAAATCCATATACCACCATCGCAGAAAATATTTCATCTCTTGTCTGCAAATTCATAGATGTCGCTGCATATTCCTGAATTTTTGCGGGTACCGGTATACCTGATACCATAAGTGCCAAATCTTCTCTTACATCAGCAATATTGTTTTCAATATAATAAAAAATTTCATCATATGGTCCTGAACTTGTCCAGTAATTGCCTGTATTATTATTAGAAAGTGATAACACGATTGAACGAGGATTATACAATCGTTCTCCTTTACGTGTATGATAACCATCATACCACTCCCGTAAATCATCCCTTGTAACCATCTTGGTTGATGCGCAATTTTCTATATAACGCAAATAAAGCACATCTACTTCTTCGTCTGTAAAACCAAAATATTCAGAAAATCTTTGTTCCGTCGTCATAGTAAATTCTGCAAACATATTCAGTTCAGAACCACTGGAATATTTGGCAATTGGTAAAATTCCTGTCATATATACAAGTGCAATGTACGGTCTGTCCTTCAAAAGATTTCTCAAGAATTGTAAATAGGATAACTTATCATCTTCCGTAACAAATTTCTGATGAAAAATAAAATCCCACTCATCAAAAACAAATACAATATTTATATCTTGTTTTTCGGCGTATATTTCAAGAAGAGTATCCCACACTGCATTCTGATCGTCTATTGGCATATCCGGATATTCTTTTTTCAAGTCCTTGATTAATGTTTCTTCAATACGATCAATATACTGTTTGTATGAATTACAATTTCGTGGCAAATCATTAAACATAATATGAATAACCGTATATTTATTAAGATATTTTTCATAATCTTTGTCCTGATAAATCTGCAAATTCTGAAAAACATCATTTGCTCTGTGTCCTTTTGAAAAAAAGGAAGCAACCATATTAGCCATGACCGTTTTTCCAAAACGCCTCGGTCTCGTTATGCATAAATAATGACTTCCTTCTTCCACTAAAGGGAACAATTCCTTTAACAACACAGTTTTATCCACAAAGTATGGTTTAGCCGTTTCTTTTTTGTATAGTGCGTAAGCATTTTTACTATTCACATATATACCCATCTATACACTTCACTTTCTATCTGATTCATTTATTACATTTTAGCATTTCCAATATCACTTGTAAATCGCTTTTGTATTGTATCCCCCGTCTTGAAAAGCGGAGCTGCCGCTGCTATCAGCGACATCTCCGCCTCTTCTTCAAAACACCTTATCTTAATTTGCATTACTAGCCGCAATCTTCACCTTACTCCACAGATTACTGATTTCTTTTCTCGTATTCTCATTGTAAACGAATACTTCG
This sequence comes from Bariatricus sp. HCP28S3_D3, assembly GCF_052065755.1. Classification (NCBI taxonomy): domain Bacteria; kingdom Bacillati; phylum Bacillota; class Clostridia; order Lachnospirales; family Lachnospiraceae; genus Bariatricus; species Bariatricus sp. HCP28S3_D3. The sequence continues at coordinate 58,528 of NZ_JBQHTK010000008.1, forward strand.
TCCAGTTCATAACCGCTTCTTGGAATGTATGCATCAATTCCTTCAAAATCTCCGCCTTCACCGGACAGATCTTCCAGCACTTCCTTATTTGCCGAAGTATATCCGACATAACTGGAGTTATCATATGCACCTTCATACTCACATACATGATTGATAAATGCATGTGCCAGCTCCGGGTTCTTGGCATTTTTCGGGATAACCATCGCATCAGACCACAGGTTTGTACCACTCTCCGGCAGGTAATATCCCATATCTTCATTTTCAGACATGACATAGGTCGCATCCCCGGAATAAATAAGTCCCAGTGCCTTTCTGCCCTGCGCCATGTTGTCAATGATCTCATCCATAACGATTTCAGGCTCCATGGTCTGTACACACTGTACCAGCCATTCGTAAGCTTTCTGAAGTTCATCCGGATCTTCCGTATTCATGGAATATCCGAGAGCCTTTAAAGCGATCATGAATTCATCTCTTTCTGAATCATAAAGATAAATATCTCCTTTATATTTCTCATCAAGGAAAATATTAAAGCCTTCTCTTTCCAGATCTTCCAGGTCTACTTTTGTCGTGTCATAAACGATGCCGACTGTTCCCCAGAAATATGGAATAGAGTACTTATTGCCCGGATCGTATGGCAGATTCTTCACATCGTCAACGAGATTATCCAGACAATCCAATTTCGAGTAATCCAGCTCCTGGAGATAATCCTCTTCAATCAGTCTCTGAATCATGTAATCACTCGGAACAAGGATATCGTAAGCCTCTCCGTTTGCCACCTTGATGTACATCTGTTCATTCGAATCAAAATTCTCCATAACCACTTTGGCACCGGTTTTTTCCTCGAAATCGGACAGAATATTTTCGCCCGTATACTCACCCCAATTGTACACATAAAGAGTCTGACCTTCAAACGGACGTGCATCTGCCTGTCTGCCGAATCGGAAGATTCCCACAGCAATCAAAATCACACAGACTGCACCGATCGCCGGAATCATCATCTTCTTTCGTCCGATATCCGCCTTTTTCGCTTTGCGGGCTGTAATCATCGGCACCACATTAATGACGAGAAGCGCGATTGTAATAATCACAACCACCAATGTTGAAATCGCATTGATACTCGGATTAACACGTTTACTCATGGTATACACCATAATACTTAAGTTCTTCACACCACTTCCGGTCACGAAATAGGAAATGATAAAATCATCTACAGACATCGTAAATGCGATCAGCGCTCCGGAAACAATTCCCGGTGTGATCTGCGGCACAATGACTTTTGTCAGTGCCTGCCACGGAGTTGCTCCCAGATCCATAGCCGCATCTGCCAGATTCGGATCCAGCGACCGGATCTTAGGCATAACGGACAGAATCACATAGGGAATACAAAATGCAATGTGTGCAAGCAGCATGGTCACATAACCTTTTTCCACTTTGAACGTGATAAATAAAAGCATAAAGCCAATCGCCGTAACAATCTCCGGATTCATAAGCGGGAGATTGTCTACCTGCTCCATCACATCCCGCACGATCTTCTTTGATTTGCTGAGCCCAATCGCTGCAATTGTACCGGCAACCGTTGATATTGCCGTAGCTATTATTGCAATGCTAAATGTCGTATAAAGCGACTCCATCATATCCCTGGATTCCAGCATATGCTCATACCATCGCAAAGAAAATCCAGTGAAATGAGTAAGGGATTTTCCGTCATTGAAGGAAAAAATAATCATATATACGATCGGCAGATAGAAGAAAATGATCATCACTGCCATAAGTATTTTCCCGAAAATACGGTTGTTCTTTTTCATGATGACTTATTCCTCCTTTCCGCCCTGATTCCGGATTTCCACCTTACGCACAACCATCATCAGAAGCATCATGATCACTGCCATTATCATGGAAATCGCACTTCCGAAGTTCCATTCTCCGACGGTGATAAACTGATTCTCGATCAGATTACCGATCAGGAAGTACTGTCCGCCTCCGAGCAGCTTCGGAATAAAGAAAGAGCTGACCGCCGGAAGAAACACCAGTGTGATTCCGTTGATGACTCCCGGAAGTGAAAGCGGAAGCGTCACTCTCCGGAAGGTCTGTACCGGGTTCGCTCCCAGATCCGCACTGGCCTCCAGAAGCGAATGGTCCATTTTGCATAATGCCGTATTGATCTGCAGAATCATGAAGGGAAGGAAGTTATATACCATGCCCAGAAGGACGGCACCTTCCGTGTACAGCAATTCTTTTCCCCAAAATCCAAGAAAACTCGCAATTCTCTGAACCAGACCACCTTCACTGAGAAGACCGATCCATGCATAGGTTCTTACCAACATGTTGATCCACATTGGAATCGTTACGCAAAGCACCAGAATATTCTGGACCTTTTCGCTGCTCCGCGCGATAAAATATGCAATCGGATAGCCGATAAGAAGACAAAGTATGGTTGTTTTAACTGCAATCCAAATGGAACGCCAAAGTATAATCAAAAAATCCTGGTCGGTGAAAAATTTGACGTAGTGATCCAGTGTGATGGAAAATGAAATGATGGAATTTCCCGGTTCCGTGATCGAATAAAGTGCGATCAGAGCCATAGGAAGCACCAGCATCATTGCGGCCCACACAATATAAGGGATTGCAAGCTGTGAAAAGCGTTTCATTTAAAATACCATCCTTGACATCACATGAATATCTTCCGGGAAGAATGTCAGTCCGACCTCCTGACCTACTTCCGAATAATCGGTCGTGTGAATCTTGAATTCACGTCCCGGCGTGGAGAATGTAATCTTGTAGATACCTTCTTTTACATTTTCTGGTTCAAAATCATAATCCACGCTGATGTCAATGCTCTGATCTTCATCACTCAGTTTCCAGCCCTGTGCATTAGCCCATGTCTTAATATCCGTATCCAGGGCCTGAGACTCTAAGATCTCATCTACCGTTTTCTGGAAATTGAATGCCATGATCGCTTCATTTGCCTTTTCATTTTTAACAAACGGCTGATTGACTACGAAAATCGTACGCTCAATACTGGTTCCGTTCGAGGTAGAGAATACAACCGGATACTGTCCTTCTTCCTCTTTCAGATCGTATTCAATTTTGGAAATGGAAATATAATCATCGGTCTCCGGATTCCATGCCTGTGCATTGGAAAGAGCGACGATTTCCTTGTCATCCAGATTCTGTACGTCTTCCACGTCCACATAGAAATTGTTGGCACTGATCTTTTCTTTTCCGTCTTCACTGGTCACATCATGGTTATGGATCACGCGCATATCGACCGTAACACTGGTACCCGGAACCGTTTCCACAATGATTTCATAGTGTACGCCTTTGAAGAGAACACTTAAGACTTCACCTGTCATCTTACCGTCTTTTACATCTACGATATCAATGTCTTCCGGACGGATGACAACATCGACTTTTTCGTTTTCACGGAACCCAAAGTCCACACAATCAAAGGTGATATCATCAAACCGAACTTTGTAATCCTCCACCATAACTCCCGGAAGAATATTGCTTTCTCCGATGAAATTTGCCACATAACGGTTTGCCGGTTCATTATAAATCTCTTCCGGCGTGCCTACTTGCTGGATCTCTCCGTTTTTCATGACCACGATCTTGTCCGACATCGTAAGCGCTTCTTCCTGATCATGTGTTACAAAGATGAAGGTAATCCCTACTTCCTGCTGGATGCGCTTCAATTCGTACTGCATTTCCTTACGAAGCTTTAAGTCCAAAGCCGCCAGAGGCTCATCAAGAAGCAATACCTTCGGTTCATTTACCAGCGCTCTTGCAATCGCAACCCTCTGCTGCTGACCTCCGGATAGAAGGGTCGTATTCTTGTTCTCATACCCTTCCAGACCGATCAATTTGAGCATCTTCATGACTTTCTGCTCAATAACGTCCTTACTCATTTTCTTGATTTTCAAGCCAAATGCAATATTCTCATACACGCTGAGATGTGGAAACAGCGCGTATTTCTGGAAAACCGTATTCAGTTCGCGTTCATACGGCGGTTTCTGGCTGATCTCCTCACCATCAAAGATCACCTTCCCCTCATCAGCTTCCAGAAAGCCTCCGAGGATTCTTAAAAGTGTCGTCTTCCCACAACCGCTGGGGCCCAATAACGTCACAAATTCATTTTCATAAATGTCAAGGTTAACTCCTTTTAACACAATCTGCCCATCAAAGTTTTTCACAATATTGCGAAACTCAATCAGCTTCTTCTGTTCCATATCACCTTCTCCTTCCTAGAACATCGGTGGTGTTGTGATCCACAGCACCTTCGCGTCACTACTCCCATGATTGTACAAATAGTGGCTCTTTGTTCCGTCCATGTAGAAAGTCTCCTGCGCTTTCAGCTTATATTTCTTATTACCGCAAACCAGCGTCACGTTGCCTTTCAATACATAACCGAACTCTTCGCCCTGATGTGCCAGTAATTCATTACTTTTTTTATGTGGATGAAGCGTCAGCAAAATCGGCTCCATCTTATTTCTCAGCGCATTGGGGATAACCCATTCTATCGTGTAATCATCCTGGATGTCCTCAAAGAAATCCTGAGTTCCAAAGACGATCTGCTTTTCCTCTTCCTCGTGAAAAAACTCGGATAAATTGGTTCCAAGCGCCTCCAGAATGTCCTCAAGAGTTGCGATACTTGGCGTGGTAAGATTCCGTTCCACCTGGGACAGAAATCCCTTCGTCAGCTCGCTTCGCGATGCAAGATCACCTAATGTCAGGTCATTCGCAAGCCGCAACTCCTTCAGCTTCTTTCCGATATCCAAAATTACACCTCCCGTTTTATAATACTATACTTTTTTTTAAAAATTACCGAACAAATTACATTATACATATATGGTGGGGTATTGCAAGTGGTTTTGTGAAAAAAGGAGGGGAAATTTGTGTGAAAATGGGGGAGGGACGCCCAAGGTTCCACCTGTCCCATGCAGGACTCGCTTTCGCTCGGGGGAAAACGCAGCGGTACTACGCTTGCAGGGGCGCCGCTAAATGCGGCTTCTGCAAGCAAGTGCCGGCGTTTTCCACGGTCCTGCATGGGGCAGGTGGAACCTTGGGCTGGTAATTCTTCATTTTTACGCTTTGTGATTTCCTTAGATAGTAGTGTATGTTCGGCAGCGAAAAAGAGAGCGTTTGCTCTCTTTTTTGGTTGCTTTATGGCACTGATTCTGCTTGCTCTTTGAGAAAAAAATATTTTTTTGTTTCGATGAAATTTATCTTCACGGAATAAGATGACTTTACCGGACAATAATGATAAAATGTAAAATAACAAAAATGATGATTAAGAGGAGCCTTTATGGAATATCTAAAAGAAATAGGCAAGACAGGTATTAAGCCGGTTGTTTTAGAAGAAATCATAAATTTTGCACAAAAATACCAAATAAAACAAGTCATCTTATTTGGTTCCAGAGCACGTGGAGATTTTTACCGCGCAAGTGACATTGACCTTGCAGTGCACGGCGGAAATGTTATAGGTTTTACACTTGCAGCAAGGGAGGAGACTTCGACACTGTTGGATTTTGATGTAGTCGATCTAGATAAATCTGTCGACAAAAAACTACTAAATTCTATTGAAAAGGAAGGGAGGATTATTTATGAAAAAATTTGATAATTTTATTTCCAACCTTAATATTCTTTCCAAAGCTCAGAATGAAGACCTGACAAATGAATTTATCATCAGTGGTATCATTGATAAATTCTTTATTCAATTTGAACTGGGTTGGAAAGTTCTGAAAGAACTGTTGAGATATGAAGGGAAAAGCATTGCACTCACTGGTTCACCCAGGGAAATTATCAAGGCGGCTTATTCCATATATGATTTTCTTGATGAAGACATATGGCTTTCTATGCTGAAGTCACGTAACGATATGACACATATTTATAATGGCGAAGCCGCCAGAAACCTGGTCCAGATTATTATAGAAAGTTATATACCTGCATTTATATCCTTGAAAGAACATATTATGGAAAAATATGAGAATGTTTTAGAAGCGATTTAGACAGATGGGGAAGGGACGCCCAAGATTCCACTTGTCCCATGCAGGACCGTGGAAGTTTTGGCTGATACTTTCTTCATTTTTACTTTATGGAATTTCTTTGGTTAGTGAGGTTCTGTTAGATATTTCTCGATTCCCATCGTTTCAATATCCTCGATTTCGATACCATCCACACCACTGGAACCTTTGTTAGCTTTTACTCGTTTCCATGCCTCAGAGAGTACATCCTCACGATATAACAAAGGGAACACCGCGTATAGCGGCATTCCCTTGTTATATTTCACATCTTCTGCATATGTTTGTAAATTGAAATCGTATCATATTCCGGCGCGAAGTCCTTCATTACATTACAAATTCTTTCAATGACCGATACATCTTCCTCCAAATCCTCTGCGATCTGTTCCGGAGATTTATGTTTTTTAAGCTTTTTAGCTATCAATTCAAGTAAGCTTAGTTCTGCACCTTGCTCGATTCCCTGCTCGATTCCCTGCTCGATTCCCTGCTCGATTCCCTGCTCGATTCCCTGCTCAATTCCCTGCTCAATTCCCTGCTCAATTCCCTGCTCAATTCCCTGCTCAATTCCCTGTTTAAGTCCCTGTTTAAGTCCCTCAGCCACTGCTGCTTTTCTCTTCATTTCCAATTCATCCGCAAACCATTCTTCATACAATTCTCTTAACGCATCACACATAACTTTCCGTTCCTCCTCGATCACTTTTCTGTTTGCCCGAAGAATAATATCCATCACAGCCTGATAATAAACCGATTCCTTCTTCATCTCGTACCGGTCAAGCAGCTCCATGAATTCTTCTTTTTCTTTATAATCGTTCCTTATACTTTTCAACCAGAAATTATTTGTATCGGACAATTCCTTTGTCACCACTAATTGAATCGGGAACGCTGCTCCTGTCAGATAATATATTCCGCCCTCCTTTTTTACTATGTGCATATGCCATACTTTCTTCAGATGTTCTAACATCTTCCCTGGATAGGAATGGGCAACAAATGTAATTGTAATTTCTTCCGGATCTATTTCCATTACTTTATCCGTATCTGCCTGATAACGACAGGCATACCCAAATACATTATAGAAATCGTTAATACTGAGATAGTCTTCCGGCGATTTATATTCAATTATATTGTGCTTCCTGAATATTCGTCCAATATTCTTACGAATACGAATTCCGACATCCTTTTTGACAATCAGAACATCTATCTGCATCGGTTTCTTTCCCAGGAGGTGTTCCTCTTCTATTAGCAGATTATCCATATTTTCCTCAAGTTCAATTCTTAGCGCAGAGGTAAACGCTGAATGCCATTGCAGTTTTACTTCCTGCATCCATTTCTCCTTTCAGTATATTACACTATTTTTTTCGTGCGCAATAAAAACAATTAGTTACTTTCATTGCAAACTTTCTTGTGTTTTATACTGGTTTCTCCGCAATGTCACTCTCTAAAATAATGCTTTCCTGATTTTTTGATTACATTCAATATAAAAAATAGAACGACCGATGTCAATAGCCTTTTGCCAATCGATAAATAAAGTGATATTTCGATAAAATTCGACGTTTAAAACAGTCTACCACCACATTTTAGCGTATGCATGGCAAAAAAGATGAGAAGACCTTCACTTTCATGAAACTCTTCTCATCTTCTAAAAAGTCATCTACCAAATATTCTCTCTAGAATTTTTCTCTGTGGATCTTCTCCACCGGAAGTTTATCCAGCTCATATGCTGCTTTTTCTTCGTTCGGTACTCCTACTGTCAGGATTGCAAGGAGTTTATAATTCTCCGGATAGCCGAGAATATCTCTTACATACTCTTCTGTATCTCTTCCGTCATCTGCTTTACGGAGTCTTCCCTGTACCCAACAGCTTCCAAGTCCGAGGGCATGTGCCATCAAGTGCATGTTGCTCATGACTGCTGAACAGTCCTCAATCCATACATCAGAAGCATCACCGTTCCCGACAACAACGATCGCGCAAGCTGCTTCTTTCAGCATTTTAACAGAGCCTGCACGGCATCCGGCCATTTTCTGAAGAACTACTTTATCTTCAACTACGATAAAATCCCATGGACGGATCGCTTTACCGGATGCGGAAAGCATACCTGCCTGTAAGATTTTTGTGATATCTTCCTCTGACACTGCATCGTCTTTGTAGCTTCTGACACTGCGTCTTGTTCTCATAAGTTCCAGTAATTCCATCGTCTTCTACCTCTCTTCTTATCTTCTAATCTTGCTATTTTAAGATAGTTTGCAGCAATTCTCTCCTTTAATTTTATTTTCTTATTTCCAAATTGTCAATTTACAATATCGTTTCGATGGTGTAAACTTCTCTCTGGAATCGCTCTATAAATTGTGCTATGATAAGAGCAGAAAAACATATACGACAAATAGGAAATGTTAAGAAGTGACTACATCGGAACTCGTATTCTTATCCCCAAAATAAGACTGCGAGTTCCTTATGTTATTAGGGAAACTGCATATCCTATAAAAAAGTGTTTTCTGTAAATGTTGTACAGACCACATGACGAAAGGAGATCATTATGAAATATGACATTATTATTATCGGCGCAGGACCGGGGGGAATTTTTTCTGCATATGAATTAGTAAAGCAGAATGCCGATTTAAAGATTGCCGTATTTGAGCTGGGCAACCCGCTCGAAAAACGGCGCTGCCCAATCGACGGCGAAAAAGTAAAATCCTGCATAAACTGCAAAACGTGTGCAATCATGAGCGGTTTTGGCGGTGCAGGTGCATTTTCTGATGGAAAATACAATATTACCAATGATTTTGGCGGTACACTCTACGAACATATCGGGCGCAAAAAGGCAATCGAGTTGATGGAATATGTAGATGAAATCAACGTAACACACGGCGGAGAGGGAACGCGTATGTACTCCACAGCCGGAACCCGATTCAAAAAGCTCTGCATGCAGAACAAACTGAATCTTCTGAATGCTTCTGTCCGTCATCTGGGAACCGACATCAATTATGTGGTTCTGGAAAACCTTTACGCTGAACTGAAAGATAAGGTTGAATTCCGCTTCAATTATCAGGTTGACCGCCTTGAGATGGCAGACGGAGGTTATCGCGTATACTGCGGCGAACAGTTTGACGACTGCGAAAAATGTATTGTATCCGTAGGTAGAAGCGGTAGCAAATGGATGGAAAAAGTCTGTCGCGAAATGAAAATACCGACCAGCTCCAACCGCGTTGATATCGGTGTGCGTGTGGAAATTCCGGCTGAAATCTTCTCTCACCTGACCGACGAACTCTACGAAAGCAAGATCGTATACCGCACTGAGAAATTCGAGGACAATGTCCGTACCTTCTGCATGAATCCGAACGGAATCGTCGTAAATGAAAATACAAAAGGAATCGTGACCGTAAACGGACACAGTTATGAAGATCCCACAAAGCAGACAGAGAACACAAACTTCGCCCTGCTTGTTTCCAAGCATTTCTCTGAGCCATTTAAAGACAGCAACGGATACGGAGAAAGTATTGCCCGTCTGTCAAATATGTTGGGCGGCGGCGTGATCGTACAGCGTTTCGGGGATCTGATCCGAGGAAGACGAAGTAATGAGAAACGAATCGAGGAAGGACTGGTGCGCCCGACACTCGCCGCAACTCCGGGAGATTTAAGTCTGGTGCTGCCGAAACGAATCCTCGACGGAATCATCGAGATGATCTATGCTCTGGATAAGATTGCACCGGGTACCGCGAATGATGATACCCTTCTCTACGGCGTAGAAGTTAAGTTTTATAACATGGAAGTGGATATTGACGAAAACCTGGAAACGCCATACAAAGGACTGTATGTGATCGGTGACGGAAGCGGTGTGACCCATTCCCTGTCCCACGCATCCGCAAGCGGGGTGTATGTGGCAAGGCATATTACGGGAACGGCTTAAAAAGCAAAAACTTATAGCAACTTCAATAAAAACCACAATCAAAAAGGGATGCATTTCACCCAAAGCAGCATCCCTTTTTCTTACCTATTTGATAATTTCAAATAACATTCGAAAAATCCATTTCAAAATCTTCAAATATTCCGGCCTTCACCATATCCGAGAAAGAAAATTCTTTTACGTCATCATTCTGGAAATTGTACACCGTAATTCTGTTTCTCTGTCTATCAACGATCCAATATTCCCTGACCCCAGCCGTTCGATACTTGAACAATTTTATCATATAATCCATACGCTGGCTCCCTTGCGAAGCAACTTCGATAATCCAGTCCGGTGCTCCCAGGCAGCCTTTTTCGTTCAATTTATTTCTATCACAGATAACAGCAATATCCGGCTCAACATAATTTTTATCATTTTCATTCAAAAATACGGCAAACGGCGCAATATATGGCTTACATGATCCATGATTGGAACGTATATAATTTGAAATTTCTCTGTATAGTTCCCCGACTATTTCCTGATGTTGTCTATTCGGAGGCGCCATCATATAAATCTGCCCATCAATCAATTCCGCCCTCTGCCCTTCCGGTAAATTGTAAATATCTTCAATCGTATAGATCTTTTCACTCGCTAACGCCATACCATATCCTCACTTTCCATGCCATCAACTGACAAACGGCATAATATATGTAACCCATATCCAACTGCAGGGCATAACAAGTATCATCGCAGGTATCATATCCGCTGTCGGAAACATTTTCACTTTAATCATACGAAAACCTGTAGCAAGAAGAAGGAATCCGCCGCAGGCCTTGAAATCATTGATCATTGCAGGCGTCGTCAGTGGATAGATGATCCCTGCCAACAAAAACATCAAAAAGAAAATGAGAAACTGCGGAATTGCAATAACGGCCACCACGCCTCCCAGAATGCAGGCAAAAATCAAAGCCGTGAAAAAATCCAAAATCGATTTTGCTATCAAAATGCTGTGATCGCCGTTCATACCTGAAATAATGGAACCATATATACCGGTTCCGCTGGCGCAGAACAAAACGATTACCGTGACAAGCGTATCTTCAAATTCCTTTTCCGATAACCCATGATTTCCGGATTTCATAAACTTTCCGATGATCGTTTCCATTCCTTTTGACGCTTTGTTAATCTTCTCTCCAAGATGCATGAGCAATCCGAACGATGTTCCAAAAATCACTGCAAAAATAACTGCGGCATGTTCTCCATCAGTGCAATTGAGCTGATGCCCATCCCCATAGCGCAAATGCCGAAGATCATATTTAACTTTTCTTTGAAATCAGCCGAGAGTCTGTTTCCCGCTATCATCCCCACAATACCGCCAACGATCACAGAAAGTGAATTGGCAATAATTCCGATTGGCATATACGTTCCTCCTTCCTGTTTCCACACTGAATATGCAACTCTAAATTCATGATAACAAACCTTTCTTTTCAAATCAAGTAATCAGATCAAGCAATCATATCCAGAATCATTTTCCTATCGCATCACATACCCTCTGTACTCCGTAGGAGTCATTCCGACAAGCTTTTTGAATGTTTTCGTAAAGTAACAAAGATCCGGAATTCCGCAATACGCCGCCACCGTCTGAATCTGCATATTGGTAGAGTTAAGCAGAAAGATTGCCTGGTCAATCCTCTTTCTTGTCACGTATTCTGTCAGGGTGAGACCGGTCTCTTTCTTAAACAGGGTTGACAGATAACTGGGATTCACTTCCAGAAGCTGTGCCTGCCTGCTGAGGCTTAAGTCCGCGGCCAGATCGGAATCAATATTGATCATCACCCTTCTTATAACAGGAGAATATCCCCGAAGAGAATGATTCTTTACAAGAAGTGTATATTTTCTCACCATCTCTTTCATCAGCAAAGTCACCCCTTTTTCGGAAGTCTGAAGTTCGATTTTCTTTGCGAACTCCGCTGAGACTTTGTCGATATGGAATGGATGTACCGCGCAATTTTCCACCGTTTTTCTCAAGAGCGTGTTTGTGATGATCGCATAATTCTTGGCATTTCGTGTCCGATCTGCCACTCGTTGTTCCACTGTCTGCAGGTTGATCCGGCTCAGATACATTTCGATCTTATGGAGCTGTCCTTTTGCAACTGCCTGAAGCATTTCATTTTCTGACAGATATTTTTCTTCCAGATTCTTCATTTTCATCTGCAGTTCATCCGGAGCTATGAAAACCTTCTCCCTCTTCCCGGCATCAGGAAGGATCTCCGCTCCTCCGATTAACTCCTGCATTGTAAATGCATCCCTGGATCCCCAGATATTTTCCGCAAACACATTTACCAACATAAAAAGCGTGCTGGAATCCACCACGATCGGAACAGATTCATAACAGTCCTTAAATGCCGGATAGAGACTGGATGAAACATGAAATTCCTGTGCTTTATTTAAGATTACATCTTCGGTCCACGGATTCATCGTATAAGGTCCGATGACCATATAAGACGGCACTTCGGTGTCCGGAAGCAGCATGATGATAAAATTAAACAGAAATTCATCAAACACTTTGTAAATCGTGTTTGGCTTGCAGGAAGCGAAAAACCGATATGCATATTTTTCATAATCAATCAGCTGAAATGTAATTTTACGGATTCCTCCTGCCATTTCTTCTACTTCCCCATACGGCTTTTTTAAAATCCTGACTTCGAGCTGCATATTTTCCATGATATCTGTAAAAAATTTAAGAGTAGCATCATATTTCATCCTCATTCTTCCTTCCATATTTTGTCTTACATTCCAATTATTGTATATATTTTATTATTTTTCAATATAATATAAAAATATTACAAATTCAGTAAAAATATTTCTCACTGAAATTTCGGATATTCTTTAGGATAAGCATTACAAATAAATCTTTAAACAAAGGAGAGAAAACGAATGAGCAAAGAAAAACAGATTCGTCCCTTTGGCTGGCGGGACAAGGTCGGCTACCTGATCGGTAACCTCGGTAACGACTTCACATTCACATTTGCCAGTGTATTTTTGATGGTGTTCTACACAAAAGTACTTGGAATCAGCCCGGGGCTTGTAGGAACCCTGTTTGTTGTAGCAAGGGTCGTTGATGCATTTACCGACGTAACGATGGGACGTATTGCCGACAAGGCAAAGCCTGCAAAAGACGGGAAATTCAAACCATGGCTGCGCCGCATGTGCGGACCGGTGGCACTTGCCAGTTTCCTGATGTATCAGACTTCCATGGCCAACGCGCCGATGACGCTGCGCATCGTCTATATGTTTGCCACCTACCTTCTCTGGGGCAGCATTTTTTACACCGCGATCAATATTCCTTACGGTTCCATGGCTTCTCTGATCAGTCCGGAAGCAGATGACCGTGCAGCGCTTTCTACATTTCGAAGCCTCGGTTCTGTTGTTGCCAACATCGCTGTAGGTATCGGTGCTCCGGCAATTTTGTATGCATCTGACGCAGCCGGAAACCAGATTGTAAAGGGGGAACTCTTCCCGATCGTTGCACTGGTATTTTCCGTTCTTTCAATTGCCAGCTACCTCATCTGTTACTTTATGACAACAGAACGTGTGAAAGCTACGCCTGCAGGAAACACCAAACATGTAAGTCTTGTCGAGACAGCGAAGACTCTGGTTACAAACCGTGCACTGATCGGAATCGTAATCGCTTCCATCTGCATCCTTGCAGCGCAGATTCTGAACCAGTCCATCAACCAGTATCTGTTCATCGATTATTTCAAAGACAAGAGCGGTGTTATGGTCATGAACGCTGTGAGCATGCTTCCGGGTATCCTTCTTGCACCGGTTGCCGTTCCGCTCAGCCGTAAATTCGGTAAAAAAGAAGTAGGAATCTTCGGAAGTGTCAGCGGTGCTGTTGCCTGCTTCCTTCTGTTCATTATGAAAACCAAGTCTATGTGGACCTACATTATCATCAACGTAATCGGATTCCTTGGATTTGGCGTATTTAACCTGATCATGTGGGCATTTATCACAGACATCATCGATGACCAGGAAATCCGCACCGGAAGCCGTGAAGACGGAACCGTTTATGCTGTATATTCATTCGCCCGCAAGCTTGGACAGGCTGTTGCCGGCGGACTTGGCGGATGGGCACTTGGCTGGATCGGATTTGATTCTGCTGCTGTTGTTCAGACCGAAGCTGTTGTACAGGGAATTTACAATACTGCAACTTTAATCCCTGCTGTATTATACTTACTTGTAGCACTTAGTCTGATTTTCATTTATCCACTGAGCAAGAAAAAAGTACTAAAAAACATTGAGATTCTGAAAGCGAAAAACGCTGCTAATTAGGAGGAATACCGAATGAGACAAATTGTAAATCTTAATACTAAATGGGCATTTTCTAAAGAAGCCACCTGCGTTCCGGAAACCATGCCTGAGTGCTGGTACTGGGTAAACATCCCGCACACCTGGAACGCCATCGACGGGCAGGATGGGGGAAATGACCTCTACCGCGGAACTGCATTTTACGCAAGAGAACTGGAAAAATCCGAACTTCCGGAAGCAGATCAGTATTATCTGGAGCTTTGCGGAGCCAACTCTTCCGCTTCTGTGTATGTAAACAACAAGAAAATGGGAAGCCACGACGGCGGCTATTCTACCTGGAGAGTCAATATCACCGATGCTCTGGAAGCAAAGAACCTGATTGTAATCGAAGTAGATAACAGCGTAAATGATACTGTTTATCCGCAGCATGCAGATTTCACCTTCTATGGTGGTCTGTACCGGAATGTAAATATCCTTGCCGTAAGTGATTCCCACTTTGATCTGGACTATTTCGGCGGCCCGGGAATCCAGGTAACGCCTGAAATCTCCGGAACTTCTGCAAATGTTACCGTAGAAGTATTTGTCACAAATAAAAAAGAATATCAGCAGATTCTCTACACCTTAAAAGATGCTTCCGGCTCTGTCGTTGCCGAAGCTAAGAGCACGGATACCAAAGCAGTATTTACACTGGAAAATGTTCATTTATGGCACGGAAAGAAGAATCCTTACCTCTATACCGCCGAAGCTGTTCTTCTGGAAAATAAAACTACACTCGACAATGTATCCACACATTTCGGATGCAGAACCTTTAAGATTGACCCGGAAAACGGATTTATTTTAAATGGAGAAGAATATCCTCTGCGCGGTGTATCCCGTCATCAGGACAGATGGGGTATCGGAAATGCACTTCTTCCGGAACACCAAGTAGAAGATATGGAGCTAATCTGCGAACTTGGAGCCACAACAATCCGCCTTGCTCATTATCAGCATGACCAGTATTTCTATGATCTTTGTGATGAGAGAGGTATGGTTGTATGGGCAGAAATTCCGTACATTTCCACTCATCTTCCAAAAGGATGTGAAAATACGATTTCCCAGATGAAAGAGCTCGTCGTACAGAACTACAATCATCCTTCCATCGTTGTCTGGGGACTTTCTAACGAAATCACCATGGGCGGCGAGTCCGATGAGGATCTTCTGGAAAACCACCATATCCTGAATGACATTGTTCATGAAATGGATAAAACGCGCCTTACGACCATTGCCTGTCTTTCCAGCTGCAGCATGGATGACCCATATATCCAGATTCCGGATGTAGTGTCTTACAACCACTATTTCGGATGGTACGGTGGAAATACTTCCATGAACGGACCATGGTTCGACAAGTTCCACGAAAAACATCCGAACATTCCGATCGGATGCAGCGAATATGGATGTGAGGCACTGAACTGGCATAATTCCAATCCGGATCAGGGCGATTACACAGAGGAATATCAGGCATATTACCACGAAGAACTGATCAAACAGCTATACACACGGAAATATTTGTGGGCAACCCATGTATGGAATATGTTTGACTTCGGAGCTGACTCCCGAAATGAAGGCGGCGAAAACGGCCAGAATCATAAAGGACTTGTCACCTTTGACCGCAAATATAAGAAAGATTCTTTCTATGCTTACAAAGCATGGCTCTCCGATGACCCGTTCGTCCATATCTGCAGCAAAAGATATGTGGACCGTGTTGAAGATGTGACGAAAGTAACTGTTTACTCAAATCAGCCGGAAGTCGAGCTGTTTGCAAACGGAGTAAGCCTTGGAAAACAGTCTTCACCGGAACACTTCTTCTACTTTGAAGTACCAAACAGTGGAGAAACTACCCTGATTGCCGTTGCAGGAGAATGCAAAGACGAAAGCTTCCTCCGCAAGGTCGAAGTGTTTAACGAAGACTATCGTTTAAAAGAAAAGGGTGCAATCCTGAACTGGTTTGACATCACCGCGCCGGAAGGATATTTCTCACTGAATGATAAGTTGGAGGATATTCTGAAAACCGAAGACGGAAAAGTACTCATTGCTGCTATGATGGAACAGATGGCAGGCGGACAGCAGGCCGCTTCCATGATTAATGAAGCCACCATGCAGATGCTTGGAAGCTTTACCCTTCTTCGCATGATCAGCATGGCAGGAATGACCGGCCTAACTGTAACAAAAGAACAACTTCTGGCTTTAAATGAACAGTTGAATCAGATTAAGAAATAAGTACTCTTCTAAAAGAGGCAAAGCAATCTGCCAATATGGCACGCTTTGCCTCTTTATCAATTTACTTCATTTACAAAAACATATTCAGCCTTACCGGAACTCTCTTTTTCCGTTCCCATGTTTTCACCATCTGTTCCTTAAGAAACTCGATAAATACTGAAATCTGACCCGTTTTATCATACACAGCCAAAGCCATGTAATATGTTCTCTTATCCTCACTATACAAAATCAATGGCGGATAATCATGGGTCATAAGATAGTAATTCATCAAAGTTCTTCCTACCCGTCCATTTCCATCAGCAAATGGATGAATCTCTTCGAAGCGAAGATGCAAATATGCCGCAATCGTCATTACATCTTTACCTTCTGCTTCTTCTATCTCATCAAGTAATTCTCGTAATTCATCTTCCACTTCATCTGGAGGCGTTCCAATTCCATCTCCCGTCACATAATCATATGCCTTGAATTTCCCCGGGCGCTCTCCTTTCTTATATCTGATTTCATCGTAACACCCTTTCATAAGTTGATAGTGTAATTCCTGAATAAACTCTATTGTGATGTTTTCTTTTTCTATAATCTGATCTATCAAACCTTCAAAACAGTCTTTCTGATTCTTAATTTCAAACAAGGTACGTAGGTCTCCTGTATAATTTACCACGCATCCGTTTTCAAAAATTTCTCTTGTATCATGAAGTGTAATCGTGTCATTCTCAATCTTTCCAGAGTGGTAGGCAAAGAGAATCTTATAATTATCCAACAAAGTAAGAATATCTTCTCTTGTTTCTTTCTTTTCTTCTTTCCACCACTTCAGAATTTCTTCGTATTTCATGCTCTTCAACCCCACTTAAAATGATATAAGACTATTATACCCTTTCAATCTATATAGGCACAATCAGTTTATAAACTTTTATAGAGAAAAATCCCCCACAGTGTTATTCACTGTGAGGGATGAAGTTCATATTAATTATGCGTTATGTTTTCTCTTCTTGTCATAGATAACAACGCCTGTACCAACTACTCCTGCAAGAGCAATTGTTGTAACCCAAAGGATTACGCTGCTTTCATCACCGGTCTTCGGTGCTTTCTTTGTGTTATCTACAGTAGTCTTGTTGGTATTTGTAGCAGCCGGTTTGTTCTGATTGTTGTTATCAGCCGGTTTAACAGGATCTACAGGATTAACTGGGTTTACTGGATCAACTGGGTCTACCGGATCTACCGGATCTACCGGATCTACTGGGCCTACCGGATCTACTGGGCCTACCGGATCTTTATCAAGTTTATCAATTGGTCTTGTTTCTTCTGCATCGCCTCTTGTGCAATGTCTCTCTTCTTCGCCTTCTTCTTCAGTAGTAGGCTCTTTCACAACTTCCCATTCTGTCCAGTCATGTCCTAATGGATCAAGTATTTCTGTCTCTTTGTGACCACAGCAAATACATTCTTTTACAACAGATCCTGGTTCTGTACAAGTAGGTTCTGTAACAACAGGCTCTCCATAAATACATGTATGCTTCATGTTAACAGTAACTACATTAACATTCTTAACAACTTCCTGCGGGCATGTATTAATGTAATAATAACGATATTTCGCAAGAGAAAGATCACCAATGCTTGATGTAACTGATGTAATAGTCTGACATGGACACTTCGGTACTAATGAAATGCTGTATCTTCCGGTAATAGCATCTGCATATTGCACTGACTCAGTTGCATACAATAAATCATCCACTGTCTTCCCCTCGAGTGAGCCATCTTCTGGAATGTCTGTTACATTAACATTCACTGTTGTGCAATAAGTTCCACCACACAGAGCTGCGCGGTATGTAGGTATTTGTTTTGAAAGTGTCTCATCTTTTGCAAGTGCGGTCGTTGAAATCAAACCGATTGCGAGACAACTTGTCAGCAGCAGGCTGACTAATTTTTTTTTCATAAAAGTCCTCCTTTTTTCTCCCCTTATTTGGAATCAACTGTAATTTTCTGTAGACTTCTCCACGCTTATCAGCATCGTATCATATCTATATTTTTTTTGCAACACCTTTTATATAAATGTGTGAATTTTGTGAATTTTTTCCTGTTTTTTATTCAAGTACGCCTCGGCGTACTTGCTGCGAGGTGGGAGTCTTATCTTCTTTCAAGATAAAAATAATCTTTTTGATACTCTATTAACTACTTTTGTTTATATGATACCATTGTACTGGTCGGAGCGTCTTCTCCCTTTGGAATAAGCTGTATCTGAATGGCTTCTAACCTGTACGAATACCCAGCCGTTCCAGCCGGTGCACCATTTTTAGCCCATCCCATCCATCCAAAATTTTGTGCATGAACTCTGTAGTATACATCGTAATGTTCAGCCATCTCTCCGGTAAGCTTTATTCGAATTGCCTCCAACCGCTTTGATTTGCCGGAAGTTCCACTCGTGTTCCCATTTGCCTTCCAAGCAGCCTCATCTACAGCCTCCCAGCCAATATTCTGAATATGGGTTGTATATATTACGCTTCCATCATACTTTTGATTTTCCAACTTAATCTGGATAGCTTCAAGTCTTTTTGATTCACCGGATGTACCACTCACAGCACCATTCATCTTCCAACCTTGCTTCCACCCATAATCCTGAATATGGGTCTGGTAAGATATCGTTTTCATAATATAAGGTTTATCCGTTTTCCCCGGTGCCTGACCACTCTTTTGAATCAATATAATTTCAATCGCTTCGAGACGTTTACTAAGTCCACTGGTCCCAGCTTCCTCACCATTTTTTGCCCAATCTAACCATCCATAATCCTGTGCATGTACCCTATAATAAATATCGTATTTTTCTTTCATTTCACCGGATAACCTGATTCGTATTGCTTCCAGGCGCTTGGATTTTCCAGACGTTCCGCTTACCTCTCCATCTTCTTTCCAGTCGTCTTCACCCTTATTTTCCCAACCGATATCCTGAATATGCGTTGTATATTGAACTGAGCCCTGATATTTGGAATCAGCAATCTGAATCTGAATGGCTTCTAGACGCTTGGATTCTCCAGAAGTCCCACTGGTTTCACCATTTTCCTTCCATCCTTGCCTCCATCCATAATCCTGAATATGGGTCTGGTACATCACACTTGCTCCAGTTACAGTTACCACACAGGTATCCATTTTTCCACCTACAGATGCTGTGATTGTTGCGGTTCCGATTTTTTTCCCCGTTACTTTCGCATTGCCATCCTCATTTTCCACAATAGCGATGCTCTCGTCGTCACTTTTCCACTCAACCTCTTCCGGCTTTTCCGCTATCGGATCACAAGTCGCTGTCAGTGTAATACTTTCTCCTGTTTCCAGGCTGCACTGTGATTTATTTATTGTAATACTGTTTGCCGTAAGTACCGGAATTTCCTCAGTGACCTCATTTCCACAAACTGTACATGTAGCCTTTTGAAGTCCTGTCTCTTTGTATGTTGCAGATTCTACGGTCATCCATTCTCCATAAGTATGCTCCCCGGTTGGCAGAACTGTAACTTCCTTTGTATCAGACACAGAACCAATTTCATTACCTTCGTCATCTTTTACTGTAGCAACAGCTATGTAAACATCTTTCCCCTGTTCTCCACATGTTGGCTTAACACTATTTTCTTCATCTATTGCAACAACCGCTTCCAGATTTTTATTCGTGTCCCCGCAAATGCTGCATACCAGATCTGCCTTGGCTGCTGTATATCCGTTCACTGCTCCTTCTTCATCTGTACTCTCTGTCCATGTAAATGTCCCCTCATACTGATGATGACCAGGTTCACACATCACCGGAATCACATAATCTTCCCCGCTCATCGGATAAGCATTATAAAATTCATCCGTCGCATAATCCTCATCACGTGTATGATTCGGGAAATTATCTTCACACTTCAGGAAATATTCATATGTCTCTTCTCCGGCATCCCATGTGGTATCAAGATTATAATAAAGATCATTCAACTCTACAATATTCCATCCATGGGTTTCCGATTTTGTCTTTCCTGGGATCAATCGATTATCTACTCCCAGTTCCAATGCCATCCTGTAAAATAACAAAGCATATCCCTGGCAAACAGCCTTTCCATCAACCAAAGCTCCATATGCGGAAAACTGAAGCCTGTAGTCTTCATCATCCTTATGTTCATTATCATACTCGACATGACTGCAAATATAATCGTAAATGCCTCTGACTTTCTGATAATCACTTTTATTATATACATTCAATTCGTCCAGTACTTCCTGAACACGTTCCGTGACAATCTCTTCCTGCTCTGCATTCGTGTTATAAGTAAATGTAAACACGAAATTCATTTTACATACATTTCCCAGATCTTCTTTAGTTCCTCCGACCTTTACCGTTTTAAAACTTGCCAGAAGATAATCGCCTTCAATTGGATCCCCGGTATGCTTGCAGGCAAGCTTCACAATCTCTGTACCGAGCCCATTCACATATGCATCGGCCTGATAATATACTTTAATAGTTTCCTGTCTTTGCTTCATTCCTTCACGAAGTATGGCTGCACATTCTTCCTTAGAAGTCAGATATTCAATTTTCTCATTCGCATAAGAAGAGATAGAATTACTATTATTCTTTGTCTCAAGATTAGATTCCTGAACCAGACCTTCGTAGATAGGACTCACATACTCCTCAGAAATAATATTACTCTCATACTGCATGTTTGAATTATCTTCCGCAATAGCAAGAATACTCTGAGAAGCAATTATTGCAGCCGCAAGAAATAATGCAGTAATTTTTCTTATTCCCTTTTTCATAAACGTTATCTCGCGCTCCCTTTTTTATAATACTTTGTTCAAAAAGGACCACTGTTTTCACAGCAGTCCTTTCTGATTCAAAGTATTATGCTAGCAAATACTTATCATATTATTTTTTCTGTCTGAATGCATTATTGGTTGATCCAGGTGCTGCTTCTCCCTTTGGTACCAGCTGAATCTGGATAGCTTCAAGTCTGTAAGAATATCCAGCTGTTCCGGCAGCCTGGCCATTCTTAGCCCAGCCCATCCAGCCGAATCCCTGTGCATGTACTCTGTAATATACATCGTAATGCTTAGCCATTTCTCCAGTCAGATTAATTCTGATTGCTTCAAGTCTCTTAGACTGTCCGGATGTGCCACTGATAGCTCCATTCTTCTTCCAAGCAGCTTCTGTCTTATCCTGCCATCCGATATCCTGAATATGTGTTGTGTAAATAATATCACCACTATATTCCTGATTCTGAAGCCCAATCGTAATTGCTTCAAGTCTCTTAGATTTTCCGGTTGTTCCACTGGACTCTCCGTTAACCTTAGCATCCTGCCATCCGTAATCCTGTACATGTGTTCTGTACAATACATTTCTGTATACATACGGCTTATCAGTTTCTCCAGGTGCCGGATCACCATCTCGAACTAATCTAATCTCAATTGCTTCAAGACGTTTTCCTAAACCATAGGTTCCGGCTACTTGATCATCACTAGCCCAATCAAGCCATCCATAATCCTGTGCGTGCACACGATAGTAAACATGATAATAGTTTGCAATCTCACCTGTCAGTTTGATCTGAATTGCTTCCAATCTCAAGGACTGTTTTGATGTTCCGGCTGTTGCTCCATCCGCTACATAATCCTGCCATCCAATATTCTGTACATGAGTTCTATATTCAATACTTCCTGTGTATGAGTTATTGGCTGCCAGCTTAATTTCGATAGCTTCAAGTCTCTTAGATAATCCGGATGTTCCGGCTGTTGCTCCATCTGACTGCTCTGCCTGCCATCCGAAATCCTGTACATGAGTTCTATAAACTACACTTGGTGCAGAAAGCATAGCAATCGTCTTGTATTCTTTCTCACCACACTTAGAGCAGGTTCTCTCTGCCTTTCCTACTGTTGTCTCAGTAGGTTCTTCTACAGTTACCCATTCTGACCACTCATGACCAGTTGCTTTGATTGTAACAGTTTTCTCTGAGTTATGTTCCCTATTCTCATAAGTAAGGTTTGCTACGTAAACTGTCTCGCCATCAACTGTACAAGTTGCATCTTTATGACTCTTCTGAGTAACTTTTGCTTCGAGTCCTTCTACTTTATCTTCACATCTTGAGCAAACAAGATCTGCAGTTGCTTTAAACGGAATCTCTGCTCCTTCTACTGCTTCCCACTTCCATGTAGCCTGGTAGCTGTGTCCTAATGCTTCGCCTGTAACTTCTTTGACATCTGTATACTCTACATCATCATGAGTTACTTTTGCTGTGTAAGTTGCTGTTCCGGCCTCTGTACATGTTGCATTTGTAGTCTGAACTGTTACATCATCAGCATCCATCGGATCAGTCACAGTTCCACATGTTGTACATTTAAGAACTAATGTTGCCACGTAAGCTGTTTTACTCTCGCCTTCAGCCTTGGTCCATGTCCAGATTGCATGTTCCTCATCATCGGCATAAGTATGACCTGTTGCAGGAATTTTAACTTCTCTTGTTTCATCTGCAGTATATACTTTACCATCTGCATCTGTCGCTGTTGCCGTTGCTTTGAATACGTTCTTTCCAGAGTAGATACATGTAGGTTCTGTACTTTCTTCTTCCACTTTTACAACTTTAACCTCTACAGCATCACCTTCAAGCTTATGAGTAGCGTCATTCTGACATGTGAAAACTGCTGTTGCGGTTGCGGTATGATCAGCTTCATTTTCCACCCATGTAAACTCTGCTTTGTAATTATGTCCTAATGCGTTGGTTTCAACAACTTTCGTATCCGTTACAGGCTTAATTTCTTCGCCTTGTTCACCTTTTACTTTGGCCGTTGCCGTGTAG
>NZ_JBQHTK010000009.1:0-81559 GCF_052065755.1 Bariatricus sp. HCP28S3_D3
GTTTCTGGACAATTCCATTATATCAAAAGAGCGTTATTTATGCCCTTTTTATTGGCTGAAATATTGAATTTTCAAGGTACAGAACACCTTATCGGTGTGGGAAGTTTGAGTAAATAATAATCGGATAACCTGCTTCAATCGTATCATAAATAATTTTTGCCTGTTCTTTAGGAAGATTGATGCAACCATGACTTCCCTTTGTCTTATATAACTCGCCACCAAATGCATCCTGCCAGTCCGCATCATGGAGTCCCTGTCCATACACAAACGGCATCCAATATTCCACTTCTACCTCATATCCATAAATATCACTGCTCAGTGTAAATGGCCTTGCTTTATATGCAATTGGCCATGACCCACGATACGTCTGTAATCCCTCACTAGGAAGTCCGCTGATAATATCTGTTTCTGTAACAAGCTTTCCATTTTTATAAAGCCATAAATATTGTTTATCTAAACTTACTTCTATGTAACTTCCCTGAAGATCATCACTTCCGTTCCTCCTCAACCCCTGTTTACTGTAAACCGGTTCTCGTTTTACATCACTACCACTCTTTATATCTTCTAACAACTTCTGCAATTCCGCATCTTTGTCAATCCAGTAACCATATTCATTTCCACTGATAATTACTTTTTCTCCAAAAGAAGTCTTAAAAGAACGAGGCACGTACATTGTGTTATATTTTGAAGACAATTCTTTAACAAAAGCTACTACGTCTTCTTCCTTAACACTTATACTGTCCCCACTGACAATTAACCATGAACATATTTTTTCATTGTCCAAAACTTCGACAGTATCGCCAAATATATAAGAAACCGTTGTTGTCCGGTATTGCAAAAGCTGTCTGTTTAATTCTTCTAATTTTCTATTTAGATCACTTTCTTCTGATGATACAGCTGTCTGATATACCTGACGATTTATTTTTATTTCTAAACGACTAGAGATCAGCTGTTCTTCAAAGTCTTCTGCTAAAGCATTATACACTTGTTCAACCAACTTCTTTTTGTCAATCTGATTACCTTGTATTTCATCCACTAAAATAAATGCTTCTTTCTGTTTGTCGTAAACGATATAAGCATCTGATGATTCTATTCGTTCTCCTAAATTGAAATCCTCGATATTCAAAACATCTTCCAACTTATTTTCCATTTTAATTTCATACTCTATCGAATAATTCTTTCTTTTTTCAATCAGGCCACGCTTTTGGTCTCTTTGTTTTTTTATTTTCAAAAGTTCTTTCTTCAATAAAGACGGCTCCAGTGCATATCCCATATTTCCCACTGTCGTCTCAAATATGTTTTTCCCATTTTCCTGGAAAACAACTTCTTTATTTCGAAATGTCTCTTCAATCTCTTTTACTGCCTGTTCCAGGGTACATTTCGAAATATCCATTCCATATATGGATATTCCGCATCCCATTGTTTCTTCATCCACCTTTTTTTCATAAATAGCCAGTACAATTCCAAGAAGCATCATACATAAAATACTACTCAGTAAAAAATATATTAACTTTAATTTTCTACATTTCATTTCATAACTTCGCCTCTTTTTCTATTCTTTTGGGCAAAGTAATAAAAAATAAGGTTCTTATGTCTCTGTTTTCTGCCCAAATTTTCCCACCGTGTCGTTCAACAATTGCTTTTGTTATTGACAATCCAATCCCCATTCCTCCAGTTTTTGAATTTCTCGATTTATCTACTCTATAAAAGCGCTCAAACAGATGTGGCAGACATTCTTTGGGAATTGGATTTCCTATATTTTCTACTTGGATTTCAATCATATAATCCATTTCTAAATACCTTATCCAAATGGCTGTTTGGGGTTCGGCATACCTTATTGCGTTACCAATTAGATTAACCATACATTGCATAATACGCGCCCTGTCTCCCCAAATTATATCGCCATGCTTTATACACAAGTTAAATGTCAGATTTTTCTTATCCAATTGAACATCAAAATTGTAGTATAACTGCTTACACATATCATAAAAATCAAAATCCTCGTATCTAAGTATTCCCTTCCGATTCTCCAACAAATACAGTTCCTGGAGTTGCTTCACAATCCCTGACAGTCTGAGAATCTCTTCTCTACAGCTTTCCAAACGTTCTCCTGTTGGCTCCCATATACCATCAATCATCGCTTCCAAATGACTCTGTATGTTGGTTAAGGGTGTCCTAAGCTCATGAGCTACATCCGCAGTAATCTGCTGCTTTTGTTCTTCCTCTTTTTTCAATGTTTGCGACATTTCATTAATTGCAGTAATCAGCTGTTGAGTCTCTGCAGTACGGCTTGTTACCAAAGACTTTACTCCATATTCACCATTCGCTATTTTTTCCGCCACCCGGACAGCATCTGAAATTGGTTCCGCTATTTTTCGTGCCATGATTCCTCCCATTATAATAGCTATTACAACAAACACCCCACCAATAACTACAAAACAGATGTTGAGATTATTCATCAAACGCAGTTCCTCATCAGAAAAAGAATACGGTCCATAATAGCCAACCGTAAGTTTTCCAACGCTTTTATTTTCATAAGACAGAGTATATATTTCTTCCTGATATTTACCCTGAAAATTAAAATATCTGCTACGCATATTACTCTCAGCATGTTCTAAAACAAGTTGACATTCTTCACTCTTGTGTGTTTGAATATCCCAATCCATTTCTCCACCTTTTGTTTCCAAATGGATAAAAACCCCATTTTGCATTGCAGCATTTCCTATAACTTCTACCTGTTCCTGACTAAAACTTCCAGTTTCCGCATCATATAAGTCCTGTAATTCATTCACGATATTGGATATTCTCTGTTCCTGCTGTCGTTTAGCATAATTTTCAAATTCTCTCTCCATATTAAATATAAACGCAACAGCAATGGAACAGATGACGGCAATAGAAATCAAAGAATATGTCAAAATCAATTTACTCTTAATGGTTTTCATATTCACCTCTTATAACACAAATTTATATCCAACACCGTACACTGTCACAAAATATCTAGGCATCTTTCCATCTGGTTCCACTTTCTGTCGTATACTTTTTATGTAAGTATCAATACTCCGATCATATCCCGCAAATTCATCCTCCAATGCATAAGATATAATCTGTTCCCTGCTAAATACACGGTTTGGTGACCTAACCAATAGTTCAAAAATTTTATATTCTGTCGGTGTAAGATGGATTTCCTCCCCCTGCTTTTCTACCTTCCGATATGTAAAATCCACTGTAATATAATGATTTCCTATGATTACAACATCCTGCTTATTTTCCTCCATCCTTTTCTGAGTGCGCCTTAACACCGTCTCTACTCTGGCCAATACATTCCTTGGACTAAAAGGCTTAACAATATAATCATCCGCACCAATCTGCAGACCCCTGACCATATTATTTTCTTCTATTTTTGCAGTCAACATAATGATAGGTATATCCTGCTTCTGATGAATCATCTGGCAGACATCTTCTCCCATAATATCCGGTAGCATCAAATCCAAAATAATCAAATCCGGCTTCAGTTCCTCTGCCGCCTCTATTGCTTTCTGTCCACTATGTACTGACTTTGTTTGATATCCTGCATTTTTTAAATATGCTTCCAACACTTCCGTAATCTTGATCTCATCATCTACAATCAATACCGTCCTTTTTTTTGTACTTTCCATTAGTTCCATATCCTGTCCTCGCTTCAATCTACCTCTATAATCGTAACTCTATAGTCCAATATAGATGTGATGGTAATAATCGCATTTATAATCCTCGGCATAGATACGTAATCTGCTTCAAGAATCATTTGCCCCGTCTCAAAATAAATTTCTATTTTATTTATTCCTACAATCTTCTTTAGTTCCTCACATATCCTATCTGCAGAATCTTTATTGTTCAGTCCCTGAATCATAAATATTCGCCTTTCCATAAAATAATCTCACCTCTCATATAGGAATATTTTCACATGTAACCTAATTAATCTTGTTCGTTTTACTATATCAGAATGATGTGGGGATTATGTGGAGATTAAGCTAATAAACTTTCACTATTTCCGGGCTGTAACAATTTCTATTCCTAACTTGGTAACCAAACTCACATGGCAATCAGATACAGAATAATATATCTGCTTGCCCTCTCTGCGTCTTCTTATGAGTTTATGAGCTTTTAATATATTTAACTGATGGGATACCGTAGACTGTGATGCATTGAGATAACCTGTCAACTCACTGACACAAATTTCTCTGTCAGACAGCAAAAAAAGTAACTGAAGCCTTGTAGGTTCACCCAACACCTTAAAAAATTCAGCCAATTGACTATAATCAACCTGAACCGTATCGTATACATTTTTCATTTGTATATTTATTCTCCTAAAAAAGGCGCAGTCTTTTGGTGTCTGCGCCTATATATTTAAGTTTATTACAAGTCAAACATTAATCGTTAATTATCATAGATTGTGTACTCTCAAAGCACGTATTGCATTCAATACTGCGATTACTGTCACCCCTACATCAGCAAAAATTGCCATCCACATATTTGCAATACCAACCACACCCAAACCAAGGCAAACAAATTTTACAACTAAAGCAAATACAATATTCTGATAAACTATAGAGATGCACTTTCTAGAAATTTTAATCCCTTTAGCAATCTTCATTGGATCATCATCCATTAATACCACATCTGCTGCTTCTATAGCCGCATCGGATCCCATTGCTCCCATAGCAATTCCTATGTCGGCACGTCCAAGCACCGGAGCGTCATTGATGCCATCGCCTACAAAAGCTAGCTTCGCTTTTTTCCCTTTCTGTTCTAACAATCGTTCCACTTGAGTAACCTTATCGCTAGGCAGTAATTCACTGTGGACTTCATCTATGCCAAGGTCAGAAGCAACTTTTTCAGCAACCCTCTTTGCGTCTCCTGTAAGCATAACAGTCTTTTCAACTCCAGCTTTTTTCAATTCCGCAATTGCCTTTTTAGAATTTGGCTTTTCAATATCAGAGATTACAATATGACCAGCATATGCCCCATCAATTGCTACATGAATGATAGTTCCAACTGAATGGCAGTCCACATACGGAATATTCAGCCTTTTCATCAACTTAGGATTACCGACCGCCACTTCAATGCCGTCTACTTTTGCGATCAATCCATGTCCGCTGATTTCTTCAATATCTGTCACACGACTACGGTTAATTTCTTTTCCATAGGCCCGCTGAAGGCTCTTGCTAATCGGATGGGAGGAAGAACATTCTGTCAAAGCTGCGTATTCTAAAAGTTTCTCCTGCTCCATCTCATTGTGATGAATACCGCTCACCTCAAATACTCCTTGAGTCAGTGTCCCTGTCTTGTCAAAAACTACAACTTTCGTCTGGGATAATGTTTCCATATAATTTGAGCCTTTAATCAGAACACCTTCTTTGCTGGCTCCACCTATTCCAGCGAAAAAACTGAGTGGCACACTAACTACTAATGCACACGGACAGCTAATTACAAGAAATGTAAGCGCACTATAAATCCAGTTTGCCCAGTTTGCCGCATTTCCTGTAATTAAATTAAAAACAGGTGGTAAAACTGCCAGCAACAGTGCAGCAATACATACTGCTGGTGTATAAATTTTTGCAAATTTAGAAATAAAATTCTCCGAATGTGACTTACGAGAGCTAGAATCCTCCACTAGCTGCAAGATTTTAGAAACTGTTGATTCTCCAAATTCTTTTGTAGTCTGGATTTTCAGTACCCCTGTCATATTGATACATCCACTGATTACCTCGTCTCCCTCACCGGCCTCTCTTGGCATGCTTTCTCCGGTAAGTGCGCTGGTGTTCAAAGCTGAAGTTCCTTCTATGATAACTCCATCAATAGGAACTTTTTCACCCGGCTGTACCACGATCACGTTTCCAATACCAACCTCATCTGGATCAACCTTTTTCAACTTCCCATCACGTTCAATATTTGCATAATCTGGTCTGATGTCCATGAGGGCAGTAATGTTTCTGCGGCTTTTACCCACAGCGTAACTTTGGAACAATTCTCCTACTTGATAGAACAGCATAACAGCAATTGCTTCACTATAATCACCACTCTTTTCATAAGTAGCAAGTGCAATAGCACCGACTGTCGCCACAGCCATCAAAAAATTTTCATCAAACACCTGACCGTTCACAATTCCCTTTCCGGCCTTCCGTAATATATCATAGCCAATCACCAAATATGTCGCCATATAAAGTACTATATTTATAAATCCATTAAACGGCAGGAGTTTTAAACCTACCACCATGACCGCCGAAATAAGAATCCGAACCAGCATTTTTTTCTGCTTCTTTGTCATAACGAAGCCTCCTTTCAATTTAATATTTGCTTATTTGTTGAATTATATACTTCAAATCAGCGCCCCTTCCGCTTTCTGCATCCGGAGCGCCATAAAATACTGCTTCTAACTAAATCTCAATTTCACAGTCAGGTTCTACTTTCCTACAGGCTTTTAAAACTTCTTTCATTACCTGCTTTGCATCCTTGCCTTCTTCAAACTCTACAATCATCTTCTGAGTCATAAAATTAACTGTAGCAGAAGCAACACCAGCTGTTTTTCTTGCTGCATCTTCCATTAAATTAGCACAGTTGGCACAATCAACTTCAATCTTATAGGTTTTCTTCATTACAAATTCTCCTTTTCACTTTTTAGATTTAACCATTAAGCACTTGTTTAATTGTTATGTTTGTAGTATAATTACTGCACAAATGGAAGTCAACAGGTTGCAGACAGTCCCTTCCAAAATGGATAAAAACATTTCTAAAAAGGATATTTTTAAACAGTAGATATTGATAATCTGACTATTAATTATCAGAAAGACGAGGTGCCTTTTGTATAACGAATATATTACACAAATCAAGAATGAACTCATAAATATCCCGGACGGAATCCTTTTTGAACAGACATATCCCTGCATAGATACTCCTGTCTGTTCTGAACACCTTGATACGCTTCCAAATGGTAAGGGCAAAAAAATTTCATGGAAATTATTGACTGGAATTACTATTATTTTTCAAGATTATTTAGCAGAACAGATTTCCTGTAACCACAAACCAGAAAAGGAACTTTTGGAAATTAACTATTGTCGCTATGGACGAATCGGCTGGAATATGAAAAACGGTCGTTCCATCTACCTTGGTCCTGGTGATTTCTCACTTCACACAAGGCAACTATGCGCCGGTTCCGTCATGACTCTGCCCAGCGGTCATTATGAAGGACTTACTGTCTGCATTGATCTTTCACAATTTGATCAGGCACCCCCAGAACTCTTAAGAGGGACAAAAATAACAGGGCAGATGCTTTCGGAAAAATTTTGCTCTCGTGGAAATTTCTCCTTACTTACAGGCAATGAAAAAACAGAAGCAATCTTTTCTGGATTTTATAATTTATCCGAAAATCTCAGGAAACAATATTTCATATTGAAATCCCTCGAGCTACTTCTCTATCTTAGTGAATTTAAAATCACTTCCGGAAAAGAACCAGGGAAATACCAGTCGGAACAGGTGGAAATTATCCGCCAAATCCATGATTACCTTTTACAGAACATAAACCACCGGATAACAATTGAAGAGTTATCAAAACAGTATCTAATGAACCCTACAACTTTGAAATCTGTATTTAAAGCAGTATATGGAGATTCTCTTGCTGCACACATGAGAGAGCACCGACTAGAAAAAGCTGCTATACTGCTTACCGAAACCAATAACAGCATCTCACAGATTGCTAAAGCAGTCGGTTATACAAGCCAGAGCCGCTTTTCTACAGCTTTTCATGAAGTATACCAAATGCTTCCGTTGGAATATCGAAGAATTCATTCCAACATTCACTAAAATATATATTTCTTAATAAAAAGCAGACCATAAGGATAATCAGACAGTAGCTAATTATCTTTATGGTCTCTATTATATCTTACTTCCAATACTCCACTCATTTTA
Organism: Bariatricus sp. HCP28S3_D3; assembly: GCF_052065755.1. Lineage (NCBI taxonomy): Bacteria > Bacillati > Bacillota > Clostridia > Lachnospirales > Lachnospiraceae > Bariatricus > Bariatricus sp. HCP28S3_D3. The sequence goes on from NZ_JBQHTK010000009.1 coordinate 7,945, forward strand.
TATATATTTGTCAGTAAAGCCTGTTTTTCAGCTTTTGACTTAATCAATACATGATAATAATATTCACAGCTTTTATTTTTTTCAGATGTCCTTATCATGATCAATTCCTTCGATATGGTAAATTGTTTTATAACTACATCAAAATTTATTTTATCCATCCGTTCTTCTGGAACTGTAATCTTCATCATGTATTCTTTATCGTCTGTTTCCAAACTCCCTTTAAGTATGTGATACCTCGTCATGATAACAGCAAACCCAATAAGAATCATGACTATAGCAAACACTATTATCACCAAAATTACAATCTCTTTATATAACAGCATAATGATGGTCTGTACTGTCATGGAATAATTCCCAATGGCAGTACTAGATCTTCCTTACTATCCTCCTCTCTATCAATTTGATAATTTACCCAAGGTTATTCTGTATGTATTAGTTTAAAACTATTTCACAATAATGAAATCTCATAGGGCAGATGGGATTGAAAACATGTGGTTGCATAATCTCTATCTACTCAAACCCCTTCTTTCCCATCTATTGCCCCTTTATATAAACATCAGACATATTATTTTATGCATGCCGATGGAATTGCTTATATGTTAATTTCCCGAATCCTGTGCTTGCACCCCAGAGCTATCTGTAATATTCATACCACTTTGAAGACTCGGGTCAAACAGTTTCACATCCACATTACCACCTGATGAATCAACAATATACATCTTTACTGTTGGAAGAATCTTATCCAATGTCTCCAGAAGCAATCTGTATTTTGTCGTATCCTCCGTATAAATTGCAGAATTATTCTGGTATTCTTTTAGCATACTCAGGAATTTTTCAGTATCACCTGTTGCGCGCGAAATCTGTTCTTCCTTATAAGCCTCCGCCGCAGAAATTTTTTTCTCTGCATCAGCACGCGCTTGTGGAATCAAGCTGTTAGAATAACCATTTGCTTCGTTAATAGCTGTTTCTTTCTCCTCTTTTGCAGTTGTAACATCCAAGAAGGCATCTGATACTTCACCCGGTGGAACAATTGACTTAATATTAAAAGCCGTAATTTGCATACCTGAATCATATTTATCTAAAATATTCTGTGCAATTTGCAAAATATTGTTCTGTGCTACAACCTTTTCCGAACTTAGTACATCATCCACGGCAGTGTTTGCCATCATTCGTACAAGAGCAGATTCAACACTGTAACGTACCAATTGCTCACTGCTCCCATTGATGTTATACAAAAATTTGGCTGCATCCACTACTTTATAATGAACAACTGCCTGTGTCGTAATGATATTCTCATCACCTGTTAACAACTGAATCGCCTGCGGTTCTTCCTCTGGCTGATGTACATGTTCCGGTAGCGACATCCCTACATCAGCTCGTCTTACTTCTGATACATTTACCTTTTGCACCTGGTCAATCGGGAATGGTAATCTATAGTGTAATCCTTCCTCCACCGGCTGTACCTGCACCACTCCAAATCGTCGAATGACAGCTTGTTCTCCAGGACTAACAATATATATTCCTGTTAGCAAATATATAACAACTACCGCACCTCCAACAGCCAGAATCGCTTTTCTAGGATTAATATGACCAAATGCATTTTTCAAATCATTTATAGTATTCCCACCGGTTCCTCGGAATATCTTCTTTATTATAACTGTAATTTTTCTCACAGTTCGGCCTTCTTTTCCATTTATTTTTCCAGCTAGTTTCTTCCCTTTTTCTAAGAAGCTTTCGCCTTTTTTATCTGGGGAAACTCTTTTTTTTCGTTTCCACATAGCCTGTCCTCCTCGCCTTATTTTGAACTACCACCTAGATACTTCAAGATTTCCGCCGTGGACGGTAATATCAAAGTAGTATTTCCATCTATCGTTTTTTCGTAAGTCTCCAAGGTACGGATAAATTCATAAAAATCAGGATCTTTCTGGAATGCCTCTCCATAAATTCTAATAGCTTCCGCATCACCCTCTCCCTTGATTTGTTGCTCTTTTTTATAAGCTTCAGCTAAAATAAGCTGTTGCTCTTTTTCTGCATCAGAACGTATATTTGACGCTTGTTCACTTCCTTCTGCACGATATTTTTGTGCCATCTGTTCCCGCTCTGCACTCATTCTGTCGTAGACACTTTGCTTATTTGCTTCTGGAAAATTCAATACACGAATCTGTGCGTCCACAACTTCTATTCCATAATCTGCCGCCTGATCTTTCGCATATACCACTACTTCTTCTGTCATTTTATCTAGTTCCAATTTCTGTTCATCTGTATTAACAAGCTGTTCCAGATTATATTTTCCCATTTGCACTCCTAGACTTGAAGAAAATACATCCATAAGCCGTGATTCTGCACCCACTTGATTTTTCACCGTTTTCAAGAATGCTATCGGGTCTACTATCTTCCATGTTCCATAATAATCCAATGCCACACTTTTCTTATCCAGTGTTAGTAGTTCTATAGAAGAAGTCTGATATACCTGTACCCTCTTATCAAGATACTGAACTGACTGGATAGGATCCGGAAGTTTCACTTTCAAGCCTGGATTTTCATCCACTCTTACCGGATTTCCAAACTGTGTCACTACCGCATATTGAGTAACATCCACCTTGTAAACTACAAGAGCCGCTACAAAAATTACTATTGTCAACAGACCTCCAACTATCATATGTTTAGATATTCTTTTCTTTATTTTTATCATCTCGATTACCTCCACCGTTTTTTCACATCTATTCCTCCGATTGTGTTGATGCATTCTTCTGGTTTGCAATCCATAGTTCTGCGTTATCAACATTAACACCTACTCCTAATAGCACCTTTTGTACATTTGGCAAGACCTTATCCATCGCTTCCATATACATCCGGAACTCAGTAACCCCCTTTGACTTCGCATATTCCTGCTGTCTTGCAGTGAACAGGGACGCATCTCCTTCCGCTGTACTGATTTTATTCTGTTTATAACTCTCTGCATCAGCTACCAGTTTATAAGCGTCTGCATTGGCCTGTGGAATAATCGTGTTTTTATAAGCCAATGCATCATTGATGTATATACTCTTATCTTGCCGTGCTGTTGCTAAATCCTGAAAACTTGCCATTACACTTTCCGGCGGATCTGCCTGTACAAGCTGTACATTGACAATTTCTATACCTGTACCATTCTTTTCCATCACAGCTTCCAAAAGCCCTTTTGCACTTTTTTCAATATCTGTTTTTCCTTCTGTAAGAATATAATCAATTGTACTCTTTCCTACTATTTTACGTATGCTTGTGGTTGCTCCTGACTGAATCAGCAACTCGGCATCAGATACATTCAACACATAATCCGATGTGTCATTAATCCGATAATTTACCACTAGGTTGACATTAACCAAGTTTGTATCTCCAGTCAGAAGTTCCTGTACCCCTACCTCAATCTTCTGAACATTATCTGACTTTATAATACTAACCTCTTCAAACGGAGCTGGCAGTCGATAATGAATCCCAGGCGTTACTTTTTCGTTCACAACAGCTCCAAACCTGCGAACAACTCCGGTTTCATCTAAACCCACAAAATAGATTCCGGACAAAAGATAGGCAGCGGTCAGCACACCAGCTATACCGGCAATCATCTTCTTATTTCCATGAAAACCATGCACATGTCCCATATGTACATCCGTCCTCTGTTCCATTTCTGGATGTAGCAGCATAGACAAATTAGATGTAAATATTTCATAGCCTGATATCATCAGTAATACCATTGCAACAACCGCAGAGATCTTATCCAGATCCGGCATTCCAAACAAGGAACCTACGATTCCCACTAACACAGCTATAGAGCAGTACATATCCATTTTTGAATGGTAACCATCCGCTATAAGGCTTGACGACCCTGTTTGCTCTCCTACATAAATTTTGTACCTTGCCATGAAATAATTAATTGCTACTCCGACAAAAGCTGCAGCCGCTACAAATGGCACATATTTAAGCTCTGTCTGTTCCCCGCTTAATGCATCAGACAAGATTTCTATTCCCATAATAAATATAAATACTGATACAAAAATTGCGAGTAAATGTTCCAACTTTTTAGATGCCAACCGTAGTTTTTCTGTGCCATGTCTCGCTGCCATCAGTCCGGCAAATACTACACTTGTCACGAAAACATCCGTAAATGAATGCCATGCGTTTGCCTCCAGTCCTATGCTCCCCGATATTTTTGCTAGGAAAAACCGCAGTACAATCAAAATGATATTTGCAATAAGCGTTATGAATATCGTTTTTTCCTTTCTGCCCATTTTTCTCTCCTTTCAAATGTGTCTATGTGTTATTTTTTTCTTCTTTTAGAAGTTTCTTTAATGTTCTGTTATATATTTTAAACTCCGCCTCTTCCAGCATTTTCTCTTCCATGTCCTGTATCTGCCGATCATGTTCCTGCTCTTGTAAATGACTCTTTATTCCTTCCGACAATTCCTCCAAAGATGCAAGGTTCTCCTCCATGCGATTTCTTACATAAAAAATGTAATATCCTTTATTGTAATCCAGCACTTCGCTAAATTCCCCCTTTTTCAGAGAAAAAACAACATCTGATATTTCCTGCACCATATGACCTTTATCGAAGGTACCAGAAAGCTCCCCACCGGAAGATGCAGAAGAATCCTCCGAATACTTTTTTGCCACCTCCGCAAAATCCTCTCCATCACGTACGGAAGCAAGCGCTTCATTTGCCTTTGTCAAAGCCTGCTCTTTTTTCTCCCCATTTGTTCCCTGATCAATCCAGATCATGCTCAATTCCACAGTAGCAGGCGTTGTTAAGAGTTCTTTATTTTCCTCATAATATTTTGCAATTTCTTCTTCCGTAGGCTCTTTCAAGTTTGCATCCACTTCCTCCTGATGCATGACTTGGTAAAGATACTGTATTTTCAGTTCTTCAAAATCATGTGTTTTACTGCCGTCCGAAGAAGCACCGTCCTCACTTTTTTCAAGTAAGAGTTCTTTTGCAATGATTTGCTCTACAAGTTTTTTTCTTGATTCATAAGTCAAAAGTTTCTGTCTATAAACTTCCGAGAGTTCTTTGAATTCCGTATAGAATTCACCTAAAGTGTATCGTCTGCTATGAACAGAAAAGAGCATATCATTTTTTCTTTCTGTATATTCTTTATCCATTTTTTCCAGCATAAGGGTTCCTTTGATTTTATCCGAAACCTCTGAAATAGGTTTGGTCCCGGTTGCCTGCTTTTTATCCAGCTTCAGAATACTTACCGTTCCATCTGTATTCACAATAGGATCGCTGACTTCCCCTTCCTTCATTTCCCAGATAACAGCTTTTGTACTACCGTCATCTGTCCCTTTTGTCAGAGTTCCCTTTGTCACTTTCCCTGATTGTGAAAAAGCTGTCGCCACATCTTGAAAACTTTCACCTCCTTTAATCCTACGTATCGCTTTATTCGCTATGTCAGCTTTTTCCTTAGCTATTTTAAACTCACTGTATTCAGCCTTTTCTTCCGTCCGATATTGTTCCAGGTTAACATTATAATAGTTTTTTATCTCTTCATCCGTCGGAGAGTCTATTTGTAGCACTTCAAAGTTGACTTGCAGACCTGCTGTTTTTTTCAACTCTTCAATATAATCACTTATAAAACTCTCATCTTTTTGATTCGACAATGTCTGGCGAATTTCATCCTCCACCTCTTCAAATGTCTTGCCATCAAAATCCTTCTGGTTTTTATTGTAATATTCTTGCACTTCTAGCTTTGGAATAGATTCCGGAACAATATTATCTTCATGCAAATCTGCCATATATTGCTCTACCGTAGCGTCATTCAGCAAATCCTCCATCCCATGCTGCACTTCTTCACGGTTTGTAATTCCTTTTTTCTCCGCCCAGTCATTGACAATCTTCTCTACTGCCAGCTTGGTAACCATTTGCTGATAACCGTTAAGTGAATCAATAGGATGAACTTCGCATTCCTCTGTGGAATCGCATTTTGAATGATCATATCCATGAGTTGGGCAAAAAATATGTTCCTGTTCTTTTGCTGATTCAACTTCAATAAATTGATTCAACTGATCAATAGTTATATTGTTACCGTTATATGAACCCACCACGTCAGGTTTTGGAGGTCGAGACTCAACTAAATCCGGAAGGAACTTCCACACAAGTCCACCAACGACCCAAAATATAGTCACTGCTATTCCTATAATCTTCCACCTTGTATTGCGTTTGGTTGGCGTTTTATTTAATTCAAAATCATCTAATGAATCAGATAGTACCTGCTCTATCTCTTCAAGATTAATATTTTCTATCTGAAGCGGCGTATCCTCCTGATTTCTCTGAAAGTTTTTTTCTTCATTTCTATTTGTAATATCGTCATATATTTTCTCTGCCTGTTCTTTCCCTTGTTCTTTAGATTTTTTCTTGATTCCAAGAACATGTAATAAATCAGAAACTACCGATTCCTCATTATTTTCATCCAAATTACTTTTTTTTATCTCTTGATTATTGCTGTTCTCCTGAATGTCTGGATTTCTCTCCTTATCCTCCATTTCAATCCCTCCTGTAAGCATTCGTGAAGTGTAAAAATAGTATAAATAATGAATGTGGGAATATTATGGGGAAATTATGAGGATAATATGGTAATTACGAAAAAGACTCTTAAAATGATCTATCCAAACTAAATAAAATCCCAGAATATCCTCTGGGATTTTATTATGGATTTCCATCCTCGAAATATTTCCATGACTAAAACATATGGATTCTATCGCAATATTTAATTTATGCTAAACTGCTTTTAATATATCTATAAAACTGTTCATGTAGCTGCCTCATCTCATCTGGCGCTTTCATTGAATGTTGATACATGAACATATTTCCAAATTTGCTTCTGAACACGAAACTCAATCCCATGCTCAATATAGAAACCGGTGCAAGACGAAAGAAATTCATTTTGGGCGGAGATAATTCTATTCCCAATTTATGAAGTGCTGAAAAATTACGCTGCATTTGTTTTGCAGTATAGAGCATCACTTTTCCGTCATACCCCGCCTTTTCTGGGTTGTCTGCCATATAATAAGCATCCGCAATAGGTACAACCATTGCCAAGTGACTCAATTGCCAGGCATGCATATCCTGAACAATCTGATACGGTATATTAGCTTGCTTAAAGAGAGATGCCAATTTCAACAATCTTTCCGTTTTTTCTCCCGAAATCTCAGCAAAAGTTGTTTTCTGAATAAGCCTCGGAGTAAGAGCTGCGTGAAGCACATTTTCATCAAAACTTCCGCCCGCCCCCGGAAACGCAGGAACAATTCTGCCTTTTCCACAAATTTCTTCCCAATTACTATATGGTTCCAGTGTGTTGACCATTGTAACAATATTAGGGCTACAATTATTCTTTAGCTCCCTTAATGCAATATAGACTTGATTTTCTCTGACAGGCAAAAAAATAAAGTCATATAAATCGTCATCTTCCAATTTATCAATGATCGTTAATTCCGCTTTCAGAATGCTATTATCCTTAGAGTACAGCAATCCATTTTTCTTTAGAATTTCCAGCCGCTGTCCTCTTGCGTATATGCAAACATGGTGTCCGGCATCACTGAACAATGCCGCATATAAACACCCGATAACGCCAGCTCCATAAACAAGTAATTTCATCGCACAAAAACCTCTCTAATTTTTGACCAGTTTACTTAATTCTGATTATGCTACTTAGCGTAGCAAGCAATATATCTATTATTTTGCGAGTGAACGACCAATGATATATACTCCAACAGACATCTCTCCAACAGATATCCCTGCCATTAATCTGGACAGAAAATCTGTTCCGCCAAACAACCTGGAAAAAGCGAACAATGCGATTCCCATTACTATCAACAGTATACCAAATATGTACATTTCCTGTTTTCTAGCTACTGTATCCACCCAATCATGTCTAATATTTGTTCTTCGCTAAACTCTCGAATACTACTATCCGCTTTACCATTCATTAACTCGGATATGGTAATGCCAAGCTCCTGGCATAACATTTTTCTTTTGCCCACGAGAGGTAAGTCGGAACAATCGTATTGAGCGATTGTTTTACATAGGTAATATCCTATGTAGAAATTTCACCGATTTTTTGAAACGCACTTCCGACGACCTCCGTATCGCCTATGGCAATCATTGCCCATGCATTGTCACCGAGAGCGAAGTATTTACCAACAGATAATGCACCCACAGCAGGAAAATCGCCGATTGCAATTGCACCGAGGGAAATGATGCCAAAGCTAATTGCCCAGGTTGCAAATACTTCGATGAAAAAACAGCCTGTTAACAAAATACCAAGGGCAAACATAGCGATAGAAAGCAAACATCACACCGAAAGGCAAAATTTCATATTGTGAAAATCTACCTTGAGAACTCTTTATTACAATAAGTACTTTTTTAGGATTTTCTTGTCCAATGGCAGTCGCAGCATGGTTCTCCACCAGCTAGTGTGAATTTACGAATAAATGTACTACCACTTAATTCTGCCATATCATAATCATAAGTACACATTGCCGGGCAAATCTCTGGTATATCCAACAGCTTCAACAAGTACAATATACCACAGTGGGTAAAAATAGCTGAGTAACAGTTAATGTTCCTCCCCGTTTCGTAACGAAAACACCATGTATAAGGATTTCTTTCTGACCGCCTCACACTTTCCTCACCTTGTCGTTTCAACTTTGCCTGCGCTTTTGGCGTGTACTTGCTACCCAATTTAAGGAAACACTTCATAATCATATTGTTGGTCATGGCATGATGATAAAAGTCGGTAACTTGTTCAAGGTTTGGTTTCTCTTCCAATTCCAGATATACCGATGCCAGCATTGCTGCACTCAAAATATTCGTAAGAAAAGGATCTCCTTTTTCAAATTCTGGTATATCTACTAAAATATTCTGATAGCATTTCCTGGCCTTTGCCATTACTTTTCGTGGATTCTCTTTGCTCATACGATACATTTCTCGCATAAAAGAACCCTGAAAGCACCGCCACATAGCTTGTGGCATTAGCCCATTCTTCATTTTCTTATTCCCCTCCCTTTTCTTCAAAAACTAAAATGTAACATATTCCCAGTACACTAATTCAATGATTGCTTTTTTGTTGTATTTTTCTGACAAATGCATCCTTTGTTCATCGTGACATTCTAAACGAGTTCTTTTTGGAGTTCGCATGAACAATTAAACAACCTTTTAACTAACGTTACTTCACTATATAATTCTGGCAAATACAAGTCAATAGTGTAACATAATAAACCTTCCATTTGGGCGAATATAATTTCCATTTGGGCTATTCTATTCAAAATTTAAGCACTTGTTTAATTGATTTGAATATGGTAGAATCTACTTGCACACAGATAAGAAACGAAAGGAGTCATTGTAATGTCTGCAGATATTTTGCCTCACCATCATCATAATAATCAAGAAGTAACTCAGTTGAAAACAACATTAGATAAAACAGATACTTTTCAAACTGTTGCAGATATGTTTAAGCTACTTGGGGATAGCAGCAGAATTCGTATTTACTGGTTGTTATGTCACTGCGAAGAATGTGTTATCAATATCTCTGCACTGGTTGATATGACAAGTCCAGCAGTATCGCATCACCTGCGCCAGCTAAAAGACAAAGGATTGATTGTCAGCAGGCGAGATGGAAAAGAAGTATATTATAAAGCTGCGGATACAGAGCAAAGCCATCTTCTACATCTGACGATAGAGAAAATAATGGAAATCACTTGCCCGGAATCTGCACATTTTTTGAAAGGAACAAAGTAGAATACCAGAAGATTGCTCCTCTGGTATCTTATTTATTTAATCAACGATTATTCTTTCTATCAACAAAACTATAATTAAGCTCTTTACCTATTATCCAATCGCATCTCCCCGCTCTTCTACCAAACGGTATCCGACGCTCTCTACTCTCTTTTGGAGACACTGTCTACACTCAGCCGCTTCATCACCAGTACAAATCTTATTATCGTACAATTCATACAACTTACGTTTCTCTATCGGTGACAAGTTAGGCATCACTACATTCGCTCCGACAGCAAGTCCCTTCTCTCTTCCCAGCGGATCCACCGTCCCCAATGCGGTAGTTGCCGGAAGGAGAATCTTGGGAAACATAATTCGGATAACTGCCAACAGAAACAATGTCATTTGGAAGCTTCCTACTGTTTCGCTATCATATATTGTATCATGATGAGGAATAAATGGACCAATCCCCACCATTTCGGGATGAAGTTCCTGCAAAAACACCAAATCTTTTGCAAGGTGAGACATTGTCTGTCCTGGAATTCCCACCATAAAACCAGCTCCTACCTGATATCCAAGTTCTTTCAAATTATATAGGCATTGTTTTCTATTCTTATTGCTCATGGATGTAGGATGCAGTAAATGATACAATTCTTTATCCGCTGTCTCATGCCGTAGCAGATATCGATCTGCTCCTGCATGACGAAATTTTCGATAACTCTCATATGATTTTTCTCCGATAGATAAAGTAACAGCACATTCTGGAAATTGTTTTTTAATATCTTGAATAATTTCTACTATATACGCATCTTTATACCACGGATCTTCTCCGCCCTGCAATACAAACGTGCGATACCCGAGAGCATAACCGCTCTGACAGCATGCAAGAATCTCTTCCTTAGTAAGGCGATACCGTATGATATTACAATTATCTCTCCGAATACCACAATAGTAGCAGTTATTCCTACAGTAATTGGTAAATTCTATCACCCCTCTGGTATGTACCTTATTTCCATAATATGTTTTTCTAATCTGGACCGCTTCATCTTTAAGCCTAGCAAATACTACTTCATCGTTCCAATATTCAAGTAGCTTAATATACTCTTCCTCTGTAAGACTGTGCTGTTCTAGAAATTTATCTATTACTACCATACCCGTCACCTATCTACTTCACTCGTTACTTTTACTACAAGTATAATCATCCAGAAAATTATATTTCGCACCATCCATCTGGTATCCGATTACTTTCCTCAAATTAATATTCTTTACACTATTAAAAATATTAACATCCATTACATCACTGGTTTTTCGAAACTGCGCAATCAGTTTCTTCATCTCATCTCTCTTAGATCCTCTTCCGCCTCCGCAACTTACACAATTTTCTGTAAAACGACAGGCGCATTGAATAAAATATAATCCATTGGAATCCCTCCAGGATTGAATTGCGTCTTCCCTCACGAGGTACAATGGACGTATTAATTCCATTCCTTCAAAATTCTGACTATGAAGTTTTGGCAACATAGTTTCAATCTTTCCACTGTACAGCATGCCCATCAGGATTGTCTCGATTACATCATCAAAATGGTGTCCCAGAGCAATCTTATTACATCCCAGCTCCTTTGCCTTTGAATACAAATATCCTCTTCGCATCCTTGCGCAAAGATAGCACGGATTCCTATCAATAGTTGCCACCGTATCAAAAATATTTGTCTCAAATACAGTAAGCGGTATACCAAGAAGTTTTGCATTATCTTGAATTATTTTCCAGTTATCTTTATTATATCCAGGATTCATAATCAAGAATGTTGCATCAAAATTGATCTCGCCATGTTTTTTCAGTTCTTGTATTAATTTTGCAAGAAGCATGGAATCCTTACCTCCAGAAATACAGACTGCCACCCGATCCCCTTCCTGAATCAATTGATATTCATTCAAAGCCTTGGTAAAAGCCCGCCAGATTGTTCGCCGATATTTTTTGATAATGCTGCGTTCGATCTCTTCTTTCTTCTTCTCTTTTTCTTTCTGAGAATCCTCCTGCATGAATCTGGATAGAGACAAACGCAAGTAAGCACGATAGCCACCCTCCACATTAACTGCACGATAGCCCTCATTCACCAGTTCTTGTACATATTCCTGACTTCTGTCCCCAGTATGACAGATCAGATAGATGGTTTTGGTCACGTCCAGTTCCTTTTTATGTGCTTCCCATTCATCCATCGGGATATTCACTGCTCCCGGGAACGTTCCCCTTTGAAACTGCTCATTTGGACGAATATCTACAACAATCCTTTGATTAGATTCTATCTTCTCTAGTTCTTCTACTGTAATTTCCCACATAATTCTAATCCTCATAATTTCTAGCAAGGTTTTTTATCACTTCTCCACTAGGATCAGTCCGACGACTATCGGGACAACTGCCACACTGCCTGAAAGGTCTCTTCTCTCGATATATTTATGCTGTTCTTCCGATGAACAGTTGAAATGAGTTCTGCAGCTAATGGACATATCCTCCAGCAGTCGTCTCGGATTTTCCTCAGAACACACGACTTTCAGTTTTCTTATGCCATGTTTCTTCAGTTCCCGCCTCATGACCTTTGCCAGAGGACACATCCTAGTCTGACAGATATTAGCAATGCAGAATACACTTGCATCCAGCTGATTACCGGAACATTTTTCTTTTGGGTCTGCTTGAACTCATATCTGAGAGAATGTATTAGTTCTTACAACAGCTTTTATCGTGACCTTTTTCCTTTGCATTTTTATGGCACGCATATTACCATCTAATCCCTATCAAGTCAATAGGTTTATCATGTTAATGTGGCACATTTCAACGAATATCTCTTTACACCAATTCGTGATATGTCCTAATACACTTCAGTACTTCAATTCTCAACTCCTGATACAAATCCTCATCAAATCTTCCATTAATCAAAGAGTTTTTTATTAATAGAGGCCGAAACATTTCCAGTATCTGCAATATTGCCTCCTGATCTCCCATCTGTGCTCGAAATAGCACCTCCTCAAAATTCATGATTTTTCACCTCCCATCCATTTTCTAATCTTACGGATTGCATAATAATAAATTCCTTTCACCTTGTAAGGTGGCAAACCATTAATCTGGCTTATATCATCAAACGTCCGTTCTTCAAACACATGCTGATAGATCAGTTTTCTCTCATCCTCGCGCAATAAGAGTAATGCCTCGACAAGTTTTTGATCCCTCATCTCGTCCCATTCAGGATAGCACCCATCTACCTCTCTCATTAACAGTTCTTCACGATATTCCATCTCCAGACTCTCTTCTACCAAAATGCTATTTTCTTCCATTATCAGATTCTCTGCCGGCATTTCATTACTGTTAATCCTCAGCATTTTTCTCAAATAATTTTGTCTGGTTCCCCGGATCTGTGCCAGTATGTATGCAGTAAATTGGTTTTTTATTTTCGAACCAGTATAAGTATGTTCATCCATTTATTTATCCTCCTGTATTCTGATTTCATTTTTCTTTTGAAATCCCAGAAGGCGGGGACCGACACCGAATTCCATTGTTCGATAATATTCGACAAACAAAAAGAAAGTCGAATTGGCTATTACCTAATTCGACTTTCCATATTATCCATACTATTTTATGTGCTAAACCACATGTTATTAACGCATATTCCGCATACTCACCAGAAGGGTGTTCCACATATTGGTATAAGATTTTTTTAATAAATTCTTGCTATGTCTATACCGATCTGTGTAACTCAATCAGACTCTTCTCCCAAATAACATTCTTATTCTCTATTCACTTCACGCATTATATCGCTCTAGTTCACGCAGCATAACACATTTCATATACTGCCGAACTAGAGTAAAATATATGCATTAAGTGAGGTGATGAAAATGATGGTTAAGAAATTGCTCGGAGATCTGGTCAAAGAAGAGCGCCTTCGCAGAAATCTTTCACAGAATACTCTAGCTGAGAATGTGCACGTTTCGCTACGCACAATATCCGATATTGAAAACTATAATGCTAACCCCAGACTTGAAACTCTGAGTCTATTAGCCAAATACTTGAATATTTCGCTTGATTCCGTCATCTTCCACGACAATCCACCTGCAGATCCTTATATCGAACAGATCATTTATGAATTAAATGATTGTACAGATGAAGAAAAACAACTGGCTTTACATACGCTCCGTGGACTCCTTGAAGGTCTCCGAAAACAAAAGTAATTCTTTTCATTCTCCACTTCACCATTGTTTGATTATAGAATGGCCATTTATGAGCGACTTATGAGCCAGTTATGAATGACTTATGAATTGAAAAACTTTTCGACAAAATTCGAAGCAGCCCAATCAAGGGCTGCTTCTTTTCTATATACCTCGGAATGCATCCAATGCATTTGAAATATTTCTTATAATATGATCATCAAGAACAATCGGTTCCTCTTCTGAACCAGACAGATCCATGACTTTCTCATCCGGAGCTGCCCTTTCTTCAGTGACATATTTCTTTTCCGAGATTGCTTCTTGAATCTCTTTCTTTACAATTGTTTTAATCAATGGCAGTAGGAAAGACTTGTCCGGATTCAAAGAATCAGTTTCTTTTCCCTCGCCAAGATAATGAAGTACTGCGCTGGCAATGAAATCCGCCTTATCTTCCGTATTATTTAAAATCTCAACGACTTTTTGATGGGAAGCATTATTCTTCTTAAATCCAATCGTGAATTTATTGGGGTTCTTTTTTGTCACAACAATCACTTCCCATTCTATTTGCTGCTTTCATACATACGATACAGAAGATCATACCCTTTTGCATTGGCACGTAGGTCATCAATGAACAGATAACGTCCCAAACGGTCTGATTTCTCTAAAAATCGCCTGAGCAGAATAGAGCCGCCGCCAATGAAAACGGTATAAGCAGATTTCGTATCCACACCTCGTTCACGAATACTATTCAGAAGATCTGTGACATAGTCCTGTACCATATTCTCAACCGCCCGGACTACATACTCATCATAAAACTCTGTTTTCCCACGAATGATACTTTCCACATCTATTTCTTCCAGCAGCATGTCATATTCACTGTTGACTTTGGAAATGATCTCATTACACATAGTAATGATGCCCTTTTCCAATGAATCACAGTAATCCATATCTGGCTTTCCTCTTCTTAATAGCAGATAATCTGTTGTAAATCCCCCAATATCAATTCCTACTGCTTTCGGGGCTTCCCCAATCTTATCCATTTTTGTCATCATGGCAGCTAAATCCTGCACAAAAGCCCTCACATCTTTCATACACAGATGATATTCCTTTCCACAGTATTCCACCTGAAACACTTTTCCATCACCCTTAAAATATTTTTCATACCTGTCATACAGCTCCTTGTAATGCTTTGGCGGAAGTCCGATTGGAAGTTCAATCTGAATCACATCATCTGGCTGAATTTGTGTCTTGTCTTCCAATTCCATAGCAATTGCAAATAATGTAAGCACAAAAAATCGGGAGTCTGAAGTCTTATCCCTTTGATATGGGATACGGCGTTCGCTGAGCGTATAATACTTGTCCTGATACCGCAGATATACCTCGCCCCTAGCAGGCTTCTTATCCATTTCTGTCAGTCCTGTCGTGAATACATGATTACAGGTCTTCATATTACGGTTGCCCTGATCTACGGCTACTCTTAATTTCTTAATCATAAATGATCACTCCTTTTTTTCTTTCTACTTACTCTGTACGTACTACCTACGTAAAACGCAACCACACCCTCAAAAAATGTGAAAAGGCACCAGCAATAGCTGCCGATGCCTTCATTCATTATACATCTTTATGTTCCTCTCCAGTTTTCCATGCACCAGGTATCGATAATTTCGATCCGAGTTGACACAGGTAGAAAGCGTAACGATATGATCCGTATCCGTAACTTCCGTTCCTGTATCATAGGCAGCGTAGGATATAATCTTTTCCAAAAAGTCTTGATAATCTTCCAGTTCTGGAAATCGGTAAGTGAAACCCACACTTCCTGTCATTCCCGCATAGCTGGATACGATCCGGTACTCTAAGATGCCGTCCGGAAGATAGATATAAAAGCAAGGATACTTCTCAAATAACGATTTTTCCTGATATCTGTCCAACGTTCCGAACATACTTCCATTCTTCATATTATGCCCATACACAATCGTATTACTGTCCGTAAACTCCGGCTGGTTATGATAGTCGATAAAGATACTGCCATTCTTGTTTTCCTTCCCATCAAACATATGATGCAGATAGTAAGAATTGTCCTTTCCCTGCACAACCGGATAACTAATGTCCAGTGCCGGTATCTGGATCCATGCTACCACATCCGGATTCTGAGCCTTTAATCCTTCAAAATCTACCTGAAGGAACGTAAATCCTGAATCATCTTCTGGATCCGGATCATTTTTACCCTGCTCATCTGTTTCTGGATCCTGTACGTACTCCATAATTTCTTCATACGTACGATCGCCTTTCTGATACTCCAGAAAAATTCCTATTAATTTGCCTACGGCAAATATAAATATAATGAACGATGCAATCATCATAAACAGTAGTGGTACATTTCTTTTGCCTTTCATAAATCTTCTCCTTTCAAGAAAGACCAGAGCAGAATACTCCGGTCCTCCAGTTTCTATAATCTTTGAGACATTTTATCTGTCTGATTTATGTACAAATCATAATATAGATCATCAATTCCTTTGATTTGTCCACGCCATTCTTTGTTTTCATCCGTATTCCAAAGCATGCGCTTCACCGGTAATGAGCATTCCCTGCAAAGTTCGTACAGTTTCCTGCACCCACTTTGAATGATTTCCCTTTTTTTTACCTTATAAGGACACTCTCCAATCCTGTTACTCTGCGTGCATTCGCTGCATTTACTATACTGTCTATCACAGACAACCGGCATCTTCTTGTCCATGTCATAAGTCTCATACACAAGCTGAAGATTTCTTTTGGAAAGGCTCTCCAAAATTGGGCGAAGATTCCGCTGTTGGTTCACTCCGGGCATACATAAGAACGTAGCTCCGGATAGATAATGAGCAATGGTTCCTTTTAAAGCGCCTTCTGTCACATACACTTCTTTCGCATCCAAATTCCCGATTACATGAACCGGGCTGCCAGATGAGACTCCATATTGGTAATTTACACTAGAAAACCAGATATACTTTCTGGAATCTGTCACATGATCCAGCCGGATCTGAAATCCCTGGATCAGACCTTCCATGGAAAGAATCGGGATCAGGAATCCGGAATTCTTTGCTGAAAAATGAATCGTCCATTTTCCATCCTGATCCTGATAAAATCCCGGCACTCCCTCTACCATACATCCTTTTTCCTGTAGTTTCCTGGTCAGACTTTTTAATCCAAAGAGAGGAACGCTCCGATATCTTTGCATCTCGATCTGCTCGTCCGTAAGCCCTCTCGCCAGCAAGTCTTCCCTGTGCTTTTCTGATAACGTAAGATAGGAAAGCAGCATGGAATAGGTATGGTTGATTTCCGCATCCGATGCACGGTCACTATTTTCGGGAATCTCAGGCTCCGGCTTTTTCTCCGGAATCTTATAATCATCCCGGTATTGTCCCAGGTTTAATGCCTCCCGGATCTGCCGATTTGCTTCTGCCTTGGAGAGTCCATATAATTTGGCGTATAAATCCAACATTCCCCCCTGCTCATTGCAATAATTACAACGGAAGACGTTTTTCCTGATATTGACATTCATCTTTCCCGTTTTATGGTTGCAGAAAGGACAGTCCACATCATAGGAACTGGGATTTTTCCGACGCACCTGCAGATTCAGTACACGCACCACATCGCGGATATCGTAATCAAACCCTGACATGTCATACATCCATATTCAAGCCTCCTTTCCCCTGCAGCCAGATAGCTGACTGTGGGTCTTAACAGGCAGAATCCACTATCCTGCCATTGGTAATGCTTTATTTAACAAAAATTTAGCTGCAGCCGGAACCGCATTGTTATTTCCGGAATAACTTCTGGCAAACCAGTCCAGACTTTGCGGACTTTCTTTTGCCACCTGGCCCATAGTCTTGCCGCCATATTTCCCTTTGCCCGGAATCTCAACCTGCACCGCCTGCTCATAAGTCATATGCTGCAGAAGTTCTTCTACCGGTAGGGAACCGTCTAGCGCAATTCCCACTGTACCTGTCGCCATGGAATTCATTCCCGGCTGCTGGCCATAGGTATTTTGCATGGATGGCTGACCGATGATGGAGCCATTTGCCTGTGCCTGTTGGAAGAACTGTCCCATCATGCCAGACTGTAGCTGCATCGGCGGAATGGAACCACCCGTCATCTGCCTTTCAGGCTGTTGATACGTATTTTCAGTCGATTGATAATCAGCCCGATTCCCGCTATAAGGACTCTGCACAGTTCCTGAATTTTGAGATGACTGCGGAATCTGAATCCCGGCATCCACCTGTTCCGGATCATTTTCTTCACCTACATCCGCAAACTGAAGTCCAAACCCGGCATCTGACAGTGCCCGTCCGACAGCAGCCGTTTCCGCAAGTTCCAGAAATTTCGCTCCAAAATTCGGATCCTCTGACCGGAATTTCTGTGAAAACGCATTAGCAATAAAGTTATCCTCTGCGTCACACTTATCCAGATAAATTCTCGCTTCCACCAAAGCTGCATTTTCTGAAAAACTGCGGACAATACTAATAATCTTTCCCATGGGATATACCAGACGGAACCAGAGTTTCCGGTATTTCACATCCAGATACAGCTGGTCTTCCTGTCCTTCCTTTTCCAGTCTTCTTGCAAGTTCCACAGGATTAAATCCTTCCACCCGGTTGAGTGCTGCAACAGCTTCTGATTTGTCATATAAGATTGATTTCATTCGTTCTGCTCCTTTCGATTTCTGTTCAAAATAAAAGCAGACGAAAACCCTACATAGAGTAATAGTCTGCATTTCTCTGAGATTGTAATATTTCTTCAAATTTTCATACTGCAAGTTTTAACTGTTCTATTTCCTGCGCAGGCTTATTCCGGCTTTGATACTGGTCATAATAGCTACAGATTCTCTCTGCAAGCACTGTATTTCTCTTTCCACTGTCATCAGTATGAATCGCCTGACATACTGCGTTCCAATCCCCGACCAGATACACTTTGGACTTTGCCCTGGTAACTGCAGTATAGAGAATATTGCGTTTCAGCATAACATAGAATGCCTTCACCCATGGAATTATTACCACCGGGCACTCTGATCCCTGTGATTTGTGAACCGTAATCGCATTTGCATGTTCAATCATTTCCATCTGCTCCAGCTCATACTCTATCATCCGGTTCTCCGTAAATTGGATACTGATCTTGGGGTTGCCTTCCTCGTCTTCATAAAAATCCAGAATGGTTCCCATATCTCCGTTGCTGATAAGAGCAGTATTTTTATTCTGTATGATCTTATCCCCAACCCGAAATACGTCTTTTCCAATCACAAGTTCCTTCTTTCCACTGACTGGTGGATTGATGATATCCTCCAGTGTGCGGTTCAGTTCCACCACACCAGCTGCAGTTCTTACCCGGAAAGGTGTCAGGATCTGCACCTTGTCGTGACCATTTCGGATGACTTCCTCCTGATAGAGTCTCTTTACGGTATCTGCAGTTTCTTCTGTCCCTTTGCAGGGCACAAACACAAAATCATCACCCAGAATCAGGTTGGTTTTTCCCTCCTGCATCAGCTTTGCATTCACTGGTATGTTGCTTGTGGCACCCTGACGATACACAAGGTCAAGCATTGTGACCGGTATCAGCCCACATTGGATAAGCTGACAAAATACATCACCGGCTCCCACCGAAGGAAGCTGGTCCACATCCCCCACGAGAAGGATTCTTGTATTTCCTTTGACTCTCTGGAAGAATTCATAAGCCAGCCGCATATCCACCATGGATGTTTCATCCACATTGACAAACCCTGCCTCCAGATAGGCAAACTCAGCCGTATAATCTTCTCCCAGAAGCCCCATTGCCATATGCATGGTCGAGGCGTTCTGGTTACCCGTACTTTCTGCCATCCGTCTTGCAGCTCTGCCGGTCGGTGCCATTAACTGCACTTCAGACTTACATTTCATGCCATGGATATAGAGGATCACCTTTAAAACAGTTGTCTTTCCGGTACCCGGACCTCCTGTAATGATGCTGATGGGATTCGCAAACACCATCCGGACCGCCTGTTTCTGCTTTTCTGACAGTGTAATTCTCAGAACTTTCTGCGCCTGTACAAGTTCAGTCTCCACATCAAGCGATTCCATAGGATAAAGAATCCGCCTTGCTATCATGGCTGCGGTCTGCTCCTCTGCTTCAAACTGGCGGAAGGTATAAACCTTTTCATCATCCAACACAATGCTGTTCTGCATAACCAGACGGTAGAGTACATTGCTCACATCCTGAACGGTCACTGCCTGAAAAGTCAGATCTTTATTCAACACTTCCAGTACCTGTTCTGTTAGAATCTCCTGTTCCAGATAAAGATGCCCTTCCTTCATAGCCTCACTTAGCACGTAACTGATGCACCCTGAAATACGCATGGGATCATTCAGAGTCTTTCCGAGTGCCCTGCCAATGTTATCCACTGTCAGGAATCCAAATCCCTTGACTGCACATAACATATATGGGCGTTTCCGGATGATATCCACGGATTCATCTTTAAATGTCTGTAGGATCAGATTCACTTTCTTTGGTGTCACTTTGTAAGGAGCCAGAAAGGTCATCAGCTCCCGAAACACCTGGTTCTTCCCAAAGGAATCCATAATCCCACGGAGTTTCTTTTCTGAAATTCCTGGAATCGAAAGCAGTTTCTCCGGTGTTTTCTCAATGACTTCCAGCGTATCCAGACCAAATTGACGATAGATGGCTTCCGCTGTCCTCTGTCTGACGCCTTTTATTGCACCAGATGCTAAATATCCTATGATTCCTTCTTTCGTCCTTGGAACAATTTCCATAAAGGATTCCACCTTATACTGCAGGCCATGACTTCCGTTTTCCCAGATTCCCTCCATTTCCAGTTCAATCTGGTCTGTAAGGGGCAAATTATATCCTACGGCAGTAAACCCAATCATCTTTCGGGATGCCAGATACTTATCCCTTGCTGACAATGGCACGGACGTATCCTGGGTACAATAGAGTGCTACAGTAAAGCCATTTCCTTCATTCATATAGATCTTATTCACATATCTGCATCGCATCTTCCACATCCCTCCAGTTTGAATCTGCCAAACATTATGCAGCCTCCTTCTTTATACGAAATGTCCTGCTCTCAGTTGTCTTCGCATATTCTTCATAAATATCAGGATGCTGAATCTTCAGCTTCTCCATCTGCGCTTTTCCGATCTGTGTACGTTTTGTAGGATTATACGTAATCCGGTAACAATTCGTACCATCCTTTAAAATAGCTTTGCATCTGGCTCCTAACTGCTCCACAAAAGGGACGCTGATCGCACGCTGCTCCGATTCGATCTCTTTTTTTCTTTTTTCAATTTGGGATTTTTCTTCTGCTAAAGCAAGATATCTTTCAAGATTTTTAGATTCCAGACATGATAATTCGATTTCCGGGAGACTAATGTCCGCATATCCCACAGATCTCCGAATACTATCTAAAATGAGGTCTGTCTTTCCGTTATACGGTGGTTCCACATGTTTTTCAACATATTCCTCCCAGAAGAATGCTTCCTGTTCTATGATGTCTTCTTCATCCATCAGGTCACGCTCCAGATAACGGAATACAAATTCGTCTTCATTATTCCCATACAGACATGCAATATAAGCTTTCTGCATGTTCATGACCGACAGATAATGTTTGACCTGGAGCACATAATTATCCGGAATTGCATCATCATCCCATTTCTTACTTGCATTGTAATTACAGGTCTTACATTCAAGAATTCCATATGTACCATCGGGAAATAAAATAAAAAAATCCACATCTGCAAGCATGAACGGATACAGAGGATGCCGGAACATTTTTCTTACCGGAAATACCTTCAGTCCTGTCTTTCTGACAAAAATTTCTGCGACAAGATCTTCCAGCCGATGCCCGACTTCCTTTGCAACCCAGTTACTTTCTTCTTCCTCCGGAATAGCAGGCAGGATTCCCACCTTGTTGTTATATAGATCCCGGATTGTCGCAAACGGGGAGATTCCCATGATGGCGGCTACATCGCTGCCACCAATTCCCTTTTTACGATAATCAAGCCATTCCTCTCTCGTAAGTCCACTGATATCCACTACAATCTCCGGTTCATAATTCAAATTCAACCCTGTCATTCTTTATTGCCTCCTTCTTATTTTTCTTTTCGCCTTACCATTTGATTGCTCCACCTACATCAAACTCTTTCCAGTCTAAAGCCAATGCACGGGTAATCTGTTCTTCCAGATTAATGATTGCTGCCCCCTGCATTCCTTCACAGGCTGCAAAGAACGATGCTTCGTTCATAGCAAAATAAATGTCATGTGCAGTGCAGGGTCCGTTTCCTTTCTGGAACTCGAACATTTCCGCCACATCATTGATCAACTTTTTTCGGATTCCCAGGCGTTTCATCGATAAACGAATACAATTCAGCGGATGACGGATTTCAATATCCATTAATTTTGTTATATCTGAAATTGCATCCTGATATCTGGAACAGAGCATTCTTAAATTTGCCAGAAACTGTGTCATATCAGCACCGCCGGTATGCGCCAGTTTAATTGGACTGCCAAGACTGATCGTCCTGCCACTGCTGGAACAAGTCAGCATCGGATACAGATTTGCACCGCTTACCGCCACATCTGATGTAGTAAGCCTTACAGCAGGTGCAATGATATTATCGCTAATACCATGATCACTTAAAGCATCCCTGTAAGTATCCAGAAGTTCCTGATTTCCCCCAAGTTCCCACATTGCGGAAACAATGGAATGATCGAACATTCCGGAACCTTCCACGTAACTGTTTCCCGGAAAATTGGTATTCAGAAACTGCATGGTCATTTCAAATACTGCCCGCATATCCAATATGCTGTAATCATGATGATCTCCACCGTGAACTGCAGATACTTTTCCATCTGCAATCTTAATCAGAGCATCCCCTTTCGCTACCTTCAGGCAGTAATTCACTACCTTCGCATAATTTGCTGTTTCCAGTTTTCTAAGCCCGGAACCAGAAATTCCTGCCCGATCCAGAATTGTCCGGATTGCACAGGTACGCACCGGATAGGTCTCGCCCTTAATTTTTAATGCCAATTGGGTGTTATTCTCAGTATCTTCCAGAATCTCTTCCCAATTCTTTCCTACTGTGTCCTTCATTTTACCTGCTTCCTGAATAGCAGGAACCAGCCGCAGTGTTCTTGTAGGCTTACGGATCCAGGAAGATTCTTTTGCTCTCTGTGCTAGAAATTCCAGCATCTCCTTTGGGTCTGCAAATGTCGTCTGATACGCATCTGCAAAAATTTTTGTTTCATTCATGTGTCTTTCCACCTTTCTTAAAATAAAATTTTATCCATAAACAGCTCAAAGCTGGTTCTGGCTGCATCATTTGCCATTAAACAAATTAAAAAAGGAATGAAAAGAGTATTTCTCCATTCATTCCTAAATCTCTGGTATTTTACCTAATAAAACAAAAAGCATCACTACCGCGATACACACCGCATAGTGACACTTTATACAAACATAAACAGCTTATGCCAGACAGGAAGTTTTTCTCTGCCTGTTGATTCCGGGATTCACACAATCCCAGAACTTCCCTACAAGGGAATGCATAAAAAACAAACTATATCAGTATAGTAGCACAATATATTGTTTGTGTCAATTCTGTATATACTATATATTGTTTTCTGTAATAAAAACAATATGCTCACCCAGGAATTCTTTACATGTCTGTTTTACCTTTCCGTACTGCTCACTGTCTTTCTTAGCAGCTCCTGCACACAATGCAGAAAGGGGACATCCCTCACAGTTGTTCTGCAAGGCTTCCTTAATCCATTCGATTTCCTGTTCTGTTCCGATTACTTTCATCTGACTCACCTCTATTACATCATACCCCGAAATCATACACATAACACATCTTTTTACTGATAACTTTTTAAATAAACGTCTGCAATCCGCCAGATTCTGTGTATATGATCATGTATGTTGTATTATATCCGCAAATTACGGATATAATCAATAATATTATTCTCTTTACTTTTAATACACCTATTTTAATCCGTAATTTCACTTTCGTAAATAGATTAAAATAAAGAAAACGAGGTGAGAAAAAATGGATGAAAAATATATTGCAGACCGAATCACAGAGCTGCGCCTTAGAAAAAATGTATCCGAATATCAAATGAGTCTTGATCTTGGTAAAAATAAAAGTTACATCCAGAATATCAGCTCCGGACGTTCCCTGCCTTCCATGAGCCAGTTTTATGAAATATGCCGTTATTTTGATATTACACCACAGGAGTTCTTTGATGAAAGGATT
This sequence comes from Bariatricus sp. HCP28S3_D3, assembly GCF_052065755.1. Lineage (NCBI taxonomy): Bacteria > Bacillati > Bacillota > Clostridia > Lachnospirales > Lachnospiraceae > Bariatricus > Bariatricus sp. HCP28S3_D3. The sequence continues at coordinate 32,149 of NZ_JBQHTK010000009.1, forward strand.
CATAACTTACCTCTTTATCAAAAAGCAAACGATCTTTTAAAACAGTTGGATGAGGATGATATGATGGCGGTTATATCCATTCTCAAAAGATTAACCGCCAAACATCCCTAATGTTTCTTACAGGCTGCCTTTTATGGCAGCTTAATTTTTTTCCAAAATTCTTCCAATCTCCAAAATTTCATGACTATTTCTAAGTAAATGGGCAAGACCCAAGTTGTACCTTGATAATTGCATACACCTCTCAGAAGATTGATATAGGTGCTGCAGATAGTGCCTGCGTTTATTGCGTGCCTGCAGCTTTAAGATTACATAGTAACGCCTTCTACGTGGCCTGGAAGGGCATAGGAACTGGATTCTGTGAGATTTACACCATTTTTCGTCAGGCTATTTTACAATAGTAAAATTACTCTAAACTTGATATAATAATGGACAGGTATTGAAGTTTTATCCTGTCCGTAGAAAGGAGCAGAATGATTACAGTAACAAAAAGTGATTTGATAAAGTTAGGTTATGGTCCTTCTTTTTCAGCAGATATTATCCGGGAAGCGAAAAAGCTGATGATTGCCAAGGGCCATACTTATTATCAATCAAAGAAACTGGACAGGGTGCCAAAGGAAGCGGTTGAGGAATTATTGGGAATCACTTTGCCAGATACTGAAAACTAAGTGTACTTCTTGCATTAGAGAAGGAGTGTAACCATGGCAAAAGATCCAATCAAGAAAGCAACTAACGGAACCTATTATTTCAGGGCGAACTTAGGAAAACACCCTGTAACTGGGAAACAAATACAAAAATATCGCAGTGGATTTGCAACAAAGAAAGAGGCTCGGGCAGAATATTCAAAGCTTATTCTGTCTACACCAGATGAGCTTACTGAAAAGAAAGAGGAAGTGACTTTCAAAAAATTTATTCAAGAGATTTATCTTCCCTGGTATAAAACCCAGGTAAAAGAAAGTACATACAAGAACAGATATGCTACCATTGAAAAACACTTTGCCTATTTCTATAAGATGAATACTGACAAAATTGAGCCAATTCATGTGCAAAACTGGCAATTAAAACTGGCAAAAAACTACAGCCCAAATTATGTGAGGATTATACAGGGAATGCTTGCAGTCGCATTTGACAGAGCTATCGTTCTGGGACTTGCAAAGAAAAATCCGGCCAGAATGATCGGAAATGTCAAAAGCAGAAAACCGAAAATTGATTTCTGGACACTGGAAGAATTCCAGAAGGTCATTTCTCTTCTGTATAAGGGAGATTATTATGAACACTATCTGTTCATTTCCTACTGGTTGTTATTTATGACTGGAATGCGAATCGGAGAAGCGGCAGCACTGCAATGGTCAGATATTGATTTTGAGACAGGCGTTCTCAGCATCAACAAGAATCTTTACTACAAAACCATGACCGACTATAAATTTGTAGAGCCAAAAACGCAAGCAGGTATTCGGGATATCGTTATAGATGATGATACGATAAAAGAACTGAAAGAATGGAAAGAAGTTCAACAGAAAGTTCTACCAAAATGTAATTTCGTATTAAGCTATAACGGAACGCCCACCAGCAAGACAACTTTGCCAAGAGCCCTGGAAAAGCTGGCAAATCTTGCTGGTGTCCACCGTATTAAAATTCATGCCTTACGGCATTCCCACGCTTCCCTGTTAATCAGCATGGGAGAAAACCCATTAATCATCAAAGACCGTTTAGGACACGAAAAAATCCAAACGACTTTGGGAACCTATGGGCATTTATATCCAAACAGCAACTTTGAAGTAGCAAAGAAGCTGACAGGAAAACTTACCTATACACCTGCAACAGAAAGTGTGGCTGATTACACAAGCAATCAGTTCACAGCTGAGTATCATAAGCAGGTGAATTAAAAAAATGCAATAAAAATGCAATTTTCAAAGGCCGAAGCCCGGAAGCCCCGTAAAATAAGGCTTTCTGGCCCACCGCCTACTATTCAAACTCAATCGTCCCCGGCGGTTTCGAGGTCAAATCGTACATGACTCGATTAACCCCTTTCACCTCATTAATAATCCTGTTCATGCACTTATTCAGCACTTCATACGGAATTTCCGCCGCCTCAGCGGTCATAAAGTCACTCGTATTTACAGCCCGAAGCGCCACTGCATAGTCATACGTTCTGAAATCTCCCATAACTCCGACAGATCTCATATTGGTAAGTGCTGCAAAATACTGTCCAAGTCCGGTATCGATGCCAGCTTTCGCAATCTCTTCCCGGTAAATTGCATCTGCATCCTGAACGATCTTCACCTTCTCAGCCGTTACTTCCCCGATGATACGGATTCCAAGTCCCGGTCCCGGGAATGGCTGTCTGCTTACAAGGTATTCCGGAATTCCAAGTTCTCTTCCGGCTTTGCGCACTTCATCTTTGAAGAGAAGTCTGAGCGGTTCCACGATCTCTTTGAAATCCACGCAGTCCGGAAGTCCGCCTACATTGTGGTGGCTCTTGATCACTGCGGATTTTCCAAGTCCGGATTCGATGACATCCGGGTAAATGGTTCCCTGAACGAGGAAGTCTACCGCACCGATCTTCTTTGCTTCTTCTTCAAATACGCGGATAAATTCTTCACCGATAATCTTTCTCTTTGCTTCCGGTTCGGTTACGCCGGCGAGTTTTGCATAGAAACGATCCTGTGCGTTTACACGGATGAAATTCAGGTCGTATGGTCCTTCCGGCCCGAATACGGCTTCTACTTCGTCGCCTTCATTTTTACGCAGAAGGCCATGGTCTACGAATACGCAGGTGAGCTGCTTTCCGACTGCTTTTGACAGAAGTACGGCTGCCACGGAAGAGTCAACTCCGCCGGACAGTGCGCAGAGCACTTTTCCGTCTCCGACTTTTTCGCGTACATCCTGAATGGTCTTCTCTACGAAGGATCCCATCTGCCAGTCTCCTTTGCATTCGCACACTTTATAAACGAAATTGGAGAGCATCTTTGTTCCTTCCTGGGTATGCATAACTTCCGGATGGAACTGAACTGCATACAATTTCTTTTCTGCACATTCCATTGCAGCTACCGGACATACCGGCGTTGTTGCGGTAATTCTGAATCCTTCCGGTGCATTTGCAATGTAGTCGGTGTGACTCATCCAACAAATGGTAGATTCAGAAACTCCGTTGAATAAAACGGATGTAGGATCTACCTTTACTTCTGTTTTGCCATATTCGCTCACCGGAGCAGTTTCTACGCTTCCGCCCATCAGATATGCCATAAGCTGTGAGCCGTAACAGATACCCAGCACCGGGATGCCGAGTTCCAGGATTGCTTTCTCATAACGTGGTGAGGCTTCATCATAAACGCTGTTCGGTCCGCCTGTGAAAATGATTCCTTTCGGATTCATCTCCTTGATCTTTTCCAGGCTCAGAGTATATGGATGAACTTCACAATATACATTACACTCTCTGACACGTCTTGCAATTAACTGATTATACTGTCCGCCGAAATCGAGGACAATTACTAATTCGTTCTTCACAAGTTTTCCTCCCTATTATTGTTGTAGTGATTTTATTATAAATGAGGTCGCGGAATTTCGCAACCTCAACATTTCTTTCTCTCATCACCTTTCACAATCAGTGCGATTCCGATCACAGCCGCATACAGGACTCCGGCACACGGCCAGACGATCCAGGTTCTGTGCCATGCATTCGTATAAAAACTGATTCCCAGATAAATTGCTGTTATAACACACCAGTAAATGCTGCTGATTCGTGCTGTTTTCTTTTGCTCCATTTTCTTTTCGTAGGTGTAATCGCCTTCCTGAAGGAGCATCTGATAGCAACCTCTCGTCTGTCCTGAGACTACAAATAAGAATACTGCTACAGATACGATGCAAAGGAGCACAACCACGCACCACATATATACCAGATCCCGATCGGTTACGATCGGTGCGGCAAAAAGTGGGACGGCACTGAGAATGCACAGAACGATTCCGACGATCGTACAGATTCGGTAGGTTCCTTCATATTCCGCCATGCGTTTGCGCACAATTCCTTCTACACCGTATTCCAGCGAGAACTGTTCTTTTTCCAGGTATTCGAATCTCTCCATCTTCATTCCGTGTAATACGAAAAATGCAGTGGCCGCCGCTACCATGAGTAAAAGTATGATCAGTCCTGCCCCTCCGGCCAGGTTTTCTGAAATATTGATTTTTGTCTCTTCTGCCAGTACTCCCAGTGCAAGAAGCGGAACAGGCGACAAAACACAGGTCATCACTGCCAATGCCATCTGTTTGGCGGAGCCGATTCGTGCTTCCATAAATTCGGTGGCCTCTTCCATGCTGACTCTCCGAAGCACTGCTCCCTCTTCTACCAGCTCTGCCTGTACATTTACAATGTCAGGTGCCAGCTCGATTTCTTCTTTTAATAAGTAATCCGTGCTGACTCCGAAGATTTCACTCAGTTTCAGAATCCGCTCCAGATCCGGAATTGATGCTCCGGACTCCCATTTTGAAACAGACTGCCGTGACACGCCCAACTGATATGCCAGTTCTTCCTGCGACCAGCCATTTTTCTTTCTCATTTCCATAATCTTTTCTGCTAAAATCATTTTCTGACCTTCCTTTCTGATAAGAAACTTTCCCGTTGCTTTTTTCTCATCGGGTATGTCTGTATCATAGGATATTTTCCGGTTGACAACCACCAATTGCGCTGTATAATTTGTCACCTATCAGTTGCATCGAACGATATTCTTCTGAAAATGCCGTTCCATCTGCAGGTTTAATGTCTTTTCCCTTCCAGTCCAGCAAAAAAGAGCTCATAAAAATCATCTTCCCATTCCAGCTTCGGCGAGTTCTCTCCTCCGCCATTGGTACTTCTCTTCATCGCTGCATGAAATTCTTCCCCGGCACAGATCACATCCATTTCATAGAGTTCATATCCCAGTTCTCTGCAGACTCTGCAAAATGCTGACAGTGGCTCCGCTTCTTCCCTGGTCGCCAGCAGGAGGCGTTTCCACTCTTCGTTATGCGCTGCCCTTGTCTGTAATTCATCCAACATTCCTACTACATTCATCATTTCGGTCTCCTCCTTTTTGCTGTCTGTTTACGTTGTCTCTACAGGAAACGATTTCATTGCTTTGATCGTTTACCTGCTTCTAATGGTGTCCCTGCCAGTTCATAATAGAAAATGTATTGTTGAAGCACACCTTCCACTCCTTTGTATCGGCGTTTTGGAAAGCCCCGCTTATAGTGCGCCTCCATCGCCTGATGAATATGGGTATCCACCGGAAATGCCTGCAGATGATGCAGTGCAAAAAGGCAGATACAGTCCGCCACCTTCACCCCTACACCGAAAAGCTTCAGAAGTTCTTCTTTCGCTTTTTTATAGGACATGTTCAGGATCGCATCTAAATCGATTTCGCCGCAAACGATGCTTCTGGCACTTCTCATCACATATTTGCTGCGATATCCCAGGTTACATGCTTTGAGCGCATCCTCGTCAAGTCCTGCCAGTGCTTCCGGTTTTGGAAATGCATAATAAGTCTGCCCTTTGGCATTTTCCTTCTTTTCTCCATATTCCCGGCAAATATTTTCAATGCATTTGCGGATTCTTGGAATATTATTTTGCTGGGAAATTAAGAAGGACACGATCATTTCCCATAAATCCTGTCTGAGTATTCTCATTCCGGAACCAAATGCAGCCGCATTTAGCAAATAAGTATCATTCGGATTGATCTGTGCGATATAACTTGCATAATCCGTTTCCAGATCAAAATATTCTTTCCAGAAGCCTTCAAACTCCTCTTCGGTGCAATCGAACATGCACTCTTTTCCATTTTGCAGTATTTCGAGATACCGGTCTCCTGCAATCACCTGCATCCGGATTTCTCCGGAAGCAGGATCCGTCTCGCCATGAATCGGAGTCATACGGAAGCATTGTCCCGAATCACAGATCTGATAAATACTGAAATTCTCTATCGTTTTTCTAACCATTTTTCCCTCTACTTTTTCGTTTTTGCATAGCCGACTACGAGACCAAGGCACATCCCTATGCCGATACCATAGCACATTCCGAGTGACATATTTCCAAATGTAGCTCCGAACGCACTTCCCATTGCCACACCGAAACACATTCCAAGAGACATGCAGGTTCCGATATGGTTCTGCTTCTCCTGCCATGCGAGCGCCTCCTGCTCCAGTTCCTTCATAAATGCGTCTTTTCCTTCACAGTATCCGTCATTATCATAGGTAAATTCTTCTGCAAGTTTTGTCTTTAATTTAGCATATTCTTCTGCTTTTTCTTTGTTGCTTCTTAGATAATCCCGCACCGCAAGATGCCGCTGGATCTGGGCAGTATTATCTTTCTGAAAAATATGAATATGATGCGTCCGGTTATCGCCGCCTTTTCTGTAGAAGCGCCTTCCCGGAATGCCGAATTCTCCCATGCACTCGTATCCAAGAGCTTCAAACTGTGCATTCTGTCCGTCCACAAGGGAAATGTCTTTGACCACAGGCATGATGTCGATCACCGGCTTTGCCTTTAATCCCTTCACAGAAGTACTGCCGATGTGATGAATTTCCACGCAGTTTTTTCCCAGGATTGCTTTTATTTTTTTCGCCTCTTCTTTGAACTGTTTATCCCATTCCGGATTATAGTCCACAACCTCTATTTTTCTTGCCATGATTATCTCCCCCCTCCAATATAGTATAATTATATCGTATCTCTATTAATTCATTAATCTAGAAATCTTTTAATTTCTTTGTTCCCGTTATTGATTGCGTTCCCTATATAGTAAAGCATATTTTCTCATCCAGATTCTAACTTAATATGAAATCGGCAAAAAAGCCGCTATGACCGCAAACCCAAGTGACGGAAGCCTGTTTGCAACCCTCATTTTCTTTCCCCAGACCAAATTTATTCCCACACAGAAGATCAAAATAGAACCGATCATAGAGAGATAATTCAGCGCGAGATCCGTCATGATCGGTTTCAGTAGTGTTGCCAGCAACGTGATCGCACCTTCGAACACGAAAACAGGAATTGCGGAAAACACGCATCCTTTCCCAAGAGAACAAGTCAAAACCATTTACAAAATTCTTATCTTTTGCATTTCCGGTTTTCCTCTTCAACCATTCGCCAAACCGCTCAAACCATTCTTCGATATTGATCATTTCTCCGACCAGAGCGCCCAGCGCGATACAGAGGACGACCATCATTGCCTGCCCGCTCACCAGTGCGCCATTTTCAATCTTCATCACGCCCGCCGTATTGATAGCTGTTCCTAACCCTGCCATTTTATATACCTCTTATCCGTTTCTTTCGTTCGCTGCTCCTTCCAAAGTCTTGCGCATCGGATATACATCATTTTATCTCTTTATCCTTCTTAAGACAACTGACAATTGCAGAAAAAATGACTGGGGCGGGTACGGTAGCCACTTTTGCAGATATGTACCCGTCCCTCCAGTTCACCCATCCCCGCCCGGTCACCAAAATCGAAATAAATACATATGATATATCAAAAGCGTCAAAGGTTATTTCTATGATACCTCGCAATTGCACACCACATATATCTCACGATTTCAGACCATATGTAACAAATGTCGAGCAAAAAGCAATGAACAACACCAATTTCCGTACTGCCATTTGGACGGGCCGTTACGCACAGATGACTCTGATGAGCATTCCTGTCTGTTCAGATATTGGACTGGAAATTCATCCGGAAACGGATCAGATTATTCGGATCGAACAGGGAATGGCGCTGGTGAAAATGGGGCAGCGCAAAAATGAATTGAAGTTTCAGATGGAAGTCTGCAAGGATGATACCATTTTTGTTCCAGCCGGAACATGGCATAATGTGATCAATATTGGCAGAACGCCTTTGAAAGTTTCTTCGATTTATGCACCGCCCCACCACCCGGCTGGAACGGTTCACCGCACGAAAGAAGAGGCGGAGGCGGCTCACAATTAACCGGAAGCTCCCAAATTGTGATATGCATGACGCAAAAATCCCTGTATAGTTTTCAGAATCTATACAGGGATTTTCTACTGTGCAAAATCATGCAAATGGCATTATGCTCACAATACACCAAACAGTTTCTCCCAGTGGTCATCATTTATGATCCTTTCACTGGGTGCATCTGCATTTTCAAGCATACTTTCCGCGCAATTCCAAGAAAAGAAGTGGATTTTCATCAAACCTGGCTCCGATTCCATATAACGCCTTCCATTTGTCCGCTTCGAACTTTTCCCTCCACGGCAGAATTTTCTCCGAGAACTCCCCTTCCTGCTCATCCAACAAAAATCCGTTTTTCGTAATTCGAAAACGCAGTCGCTTCTGTATTTCTACTTGTTTCATCTCCTATATCCTCTGTTCCCCGGTTTGCAAATTGTTTCCAGACCGCTTATTTTATATAAAGCAATTTTACATAAACGGCAGATCTTCATCAAAGAAATCAAAGTCATCGTCTTCCTCGTCAAAATCCGGGAAATCAAAATATTTCTCCAGATACTCTTCGTATTTCTGAATCGCCTTGTCGATCTGCTTTTTCTCTTTTTTCTTTCCTTCTGCTTCATACAATTTAGATGCAGCCGTAAACATAATATCATTTTCATCTAAACAATCTGTTTTATCAAAAATAAACTGATCCACCAGCTTCTCCGCTGCATCAAATTCTTTTGTTTTTATATAAGCGTAAACTCCTGCCGTTGCCGCCATAATATTTTCAGGTTCTTTCTGTATCCACTCTTTACAAAATCGAACCGCTTCCTCCGTTCGTCCGAGCGATTCGAGGGCAGATGATTTTCTGAATTTCAAATCAGAACCGGTATAGTCCGGCCAGCTGAACATAGTGAGCAAATCATCGCACATTTTCAGCAGTATCTCATGCTCGCCTCTCATATCCATCTCATCAAAGCAATCCTCAATCCATCCCTGAATATCGTATTCATAATCGGTAATATCATCGATCATTTCTATTTCGGATGCAAAATTCGGATTATTCTGTCTTTCTTCGCGAACAATTTCCTTCAGAAGCTCGAACGCCTGCTGCCAGCAATTTCCATCCGCTTCTTCACGAATCATATTGTTATAGCATTTTGCCGTCAGTTTATTGAATGTTTTCCATTTCTTATTCTGCATATTATTTTCTCCATATGTGTAAGTAAGTAACTCGGTTTACTGTTTGATAGAATTGCTCCAATTTTTCATTATACTCTTTCTAGGGGATGATGGAAACATAAATATTGTAGTACTGAGAACTATTTATTGAGGGGAAACTATGTTCTGGACATGAAATGTGAAATGGTTGGGAGCACAGCAAGCTTCCAACCACTTTCTTCAATGATGTTCCATATGTAAATATTTTTCTCGGGTGGCAAGTCCACCGCGGATATGGCGCTCGGACTTGTTGAGATCCAGTATCTTCCGTGCATCTGCTGCTAAAGCCGGGTTGATCTGGAGGAGACGTTCAGTACAGTCTTTATGTATGGTCGTTATTATCAGGAACGGTTTTATTGTTGCGATTGGATTCGTCCTCTATCAGGATCGTTTCGTCCAAACCCAAATCTCCCAGAAGACGAAGGTAAATATCAACATTTCCACCTTTATCCACTTCTATCTTTTGAATCAGTTTTTTGAGTTGTATATTTGTCATCTGGCGAACATCCGTGATATCTTCAATTGTTTTAAATGTATTATTCAAAATCGCTTCCAGCTGTTCCCCTTTGGTAAGATGATAAGACACCATCTTCAGTTCATTTTCCAGACGCTCGATTTCCTGTCTCATTCCACCGATTTTCTCATTCAATTCCTCCCTAGTAATAAGATCATCGGTATACATGTCCATGTATTTCTGTCTGGTCTTTTGAAGTTTAGAGAGCTGTGCAGTCACCTCTTTCTCATATTCCAGATTTTCATCCTTTGCTTTGTAAACACGCTGGAATTCATTGACTACATGGTTGATCACCTTTTTCTTCTGCTTCAATACTTCCGCAAAATATTCCTGCAGAACTTCAATCAGCTCGTCTTCATCCACTGTCACCGCATTCGGACAACTGTCTGCCCCACGTCCATTATGTCCGGAACACACCCAGCGAACATAGGTATTCTTATAAGTACGCACAGTCCGACGGAAGGACCAGCCACATTCCTTGCATTTAATCAACGTAGAGAACAGATATTTATTGCTTTGGCGTTCATGCTTCATATTGAACGACGCATGCCGGGAATGAAGGGTTTCCCCTGCCTTTTCAAATGTCTGGTCATCAATGATCCGAAGTTCCGGGCGCTCCACAACCATCCATTCCGTCTCATCTTTATCCGCTCTCTGGCCAGTCAGGAAGTCCGTCACTTCCTGTTTTCCATTAATGATTTTTCCTGTATAAATCTCATTGGTCAAAATCCGGCAAATGGCATTTTGACTCCACTTGCAGTTCCGCTTTGTAGTCAGCCCTTTTTCATTCAGCATATTGGCAATCTTCGTAGCACCGTAACCTTCTTCTGTATACCACTGATAAATCTGGCGGATGACCTTGGCTTCTTCTTCATTAATAGCCAGATTAAAATAATCGCCAATGGTCTTATCATATCCGTATACAATATTGGGAACCCGTCCCTTTTCTGCGTTCATTTTCTTACCAAATTTTACACGCTTAGAAGTGTTGGCACTTTCCTCCTGGGCAAGAGCACCGAAAATAGTCAGAACAAATTCACTGTTTCCCATGCTGGTCATATTGGCTGTGAGAAATTGGGTTTCAATACCTAATGCTTTCAGTTTTCGGACATTCTGCAAAAGATCTACCGTATTTCTGGCGAAACGGGAGATATCTTTCACCACGACCATGTCAAACAAGCCATGCTCCGCATCAGACATCATGCGAAGGAATTCTTTACGATTTTTAATTTTGGTTCCGGAAATACCCTCGTCTGCATATAATCTTACTAGGGTGTCACCGGTACGTTTGGTGTATTCGGAGAAAAACTCCTTTTGGGCTTCCAGGCTGTTGAGCTGATCGGTTTTATCGGTGGAAACACGACAATAGGCTGCTATGTTCATGTCGGATGACCTTTCTGTTATATTTATATCGTTCTGTTACTACTTTATTCTACATTATTCCGAAATGAAATGCAAGGTTACTATCAATAACCTTGCATCTCTTTTATTTTATAAAATATTTTTCGTCCCTTTTTCTAAATGAATACATTGTCCCCTCTAAAATAGTTACAATACTATCATTTATTTCAGGATTCTCGATTCCTCCAGCCAGAACACTTACCCTCTGACCATCTTCTTTATCAATTTTAACATAAATAATCTGATCTGAGTCTGCAACAACGGCCAAATTAGGATTATGCGTAACTAAAATAATCTGCCTCCTCTTTTTTGCGGCTTGAATAAATGGTACCAATACCTTCGCAACACTTTGGTTATCCAAATTATCTTCTGGCTGATCTATAATCAAAGGTGTATCTCTTAAATCCAGTAACAAATAAAAAATAAGCAATAACGCACCTCTTTCTCCTGGTGACAAATTATCAAGTGTTTTTTCATCACTAATCAATTCATATTTATTACTTATGTATGTCATCCCGTATAAGTAATTATAAAAATCCAACATTTTATTTGTCTTAATTTGAGATTCTACATCAATTGAATAGTTTTTTAAACACTTAACAATCATTTCTGGAATCTGCGAGTATTGATCTATGCTATCTATACTACTCAGTTCTTCAACAGATTTGTGTAATTGATAATTATCTTCTCTAAAAGCATTTCTCTTCTGCTTATTTACAAATTCAAATAACTCTGTAGATAATCGTTCTTCTATAACAAGTCCTGCTCTGATACTAATACTATACTCATTTAACAATTCTGCATTTGACTTTAAAAATTCATCCACTGGATTTTTAAAACGATTATAAATAGAAACGATTTTCTTTTTCTCATTGCAAATATCTGCGGAAATTTTCTGCCTTTTCTCATATAGCGGATTTAAATCTTCCATTATTTTCCCTTTAACATAGATCAACTCTTCTTCTATCTTTTTTACTGCTTCTTCCTTTTCCCCTTTTTGTTTCATCCATTCTTGGTATTCGCTTATATACTTATCATATGCACGAATATTTTTATCCTCTTCAGCCACTATTTCCTTTTTATCTGCTTGTTTCTTAGATAATTGTGTCCTCAAGCCATTTTCTTCATCATTTAACATTTCCTTCGTTGCAGATAAATCGTCATCAATTTCCTTTTTCTTTTCTTCGATAGGCCTTTTGTTTACTATTAAGTTAACTATATCATCAGCATTTATATCAAATTCTTCTAATTGAATATTTAACTTGCTTTTCTCAATTTCAATTCGATTTTCAAATTCAACCAGTGATTCAAGACATCGCATAAGTTTATTGGTTGCTTTATTTTTTATAATTACTTCTTCCTCTGCATTCTTAATCTGTTTTTCTAACTCTAAAATTTCCTTTTCTAATGTTTCATACTTCTCTTGAATTTCTTCAGATAATACCGGTTTTTCAATTTTATCTGGACAAATTTTATTATGTGCCTCTAATTGATCCTTAGCTTGCTTTAATAAAGATTTTTGAAAATCACTATATGATGGCTGTAATTTTTTCTCCAATTCAATTATTTCTTTGTTTACATCATTCAAATCCGCATTCAAATAGTGAATTGCATTTTCAGAAGCCTTCGAATATTTATCAATCAGTGCTTCTAATGATTTTTCTCCTTCTCTTTCCTCTTCACTTAACCTCGAAAAAATAACACTATTAATTTCTTCTGTAAATTTTTGCAATTCGGTATCTGTACAAATTTCTTCAAAATATTGCTGTGGAATACATTGAACTCTTTCCACATTTGTCATTTCAGGTAATACTGCTAAATTTCTACTCATTCTTTCCTCTGAATTTTTCCATTTCAAGCTACAAACAAAATTATTAGCCAATTTGTTTTTTTGAAATTTTTTACTATTCAGGAAAGCAAATTTTGTATAATTTTTACTATCAGCAATCCATGCTACCGCTTCAGCCAATGCTGATTTACCATTTCCTTTATTTCCAATAATACTAACCAACCCAGCATTCAAAGGAATCTTGATTTCCTTAAACCAGATCCCCTTCTCACCTTTATATCCATCTTCCCAATCAATGGTGATTTCGTCAATATACTTTGTTGGATTCTTTTTTACACGATCCAATTCCTCTGGTAACTCTTTCAAGCAAATTCGATTATCATAATCAATCAGCGCCTGTTTTAATCCTTCAAATGTACAATCTGCTTTCACCCATGTATATTTAGTGATTAAATCATAATCTGCTTTTTCATGTGAATCAGATGCTAACATACACGGTTTTCCAAAACATTTCTTATAAAAATTAGCATTTTTAGCTTCACCCCGATTAAAATTAGGCAATTCAATTACATCAATTTTATTTGAAATAATTTCTGTCTTCGTAATATCTAAATGATTATATAATTCTTCAGGTGTAGGGTTACTTGCTTTAGAATGTTTCATTTCTTTTTCAATACTTCCATGCTTATCTCCACCATGCACGATAATTATACCACCTAGTTCATGTGTTAACTTTATTGCTTTATCAAATTCCACCGGTGAAGCCAACAGTCCTTTTGAATAATCATTTTCTCCATTACTTTCGATTACACTTTCAGTTAAATTTAATTGAGAACAAAAATTATCATATAAAGTTTTTTTATCTGCTTTTTTTAGTGTTCCTCTTATATTAATCCATTTAGGAAAAATTGCAATAAGATGGACACCACTTTTTCCTTTATCAGTTTTTAACTCTATACCAGGCAGAAAATCCACCAAATCCTTTACTTTTCCTGCATCTACAACTCCATTTTCATATATATCCCAAATCTCATCTAAGGCATCAAAATTGCTATGATCAGTAATCGAAATCATGCAAATTTCATTCTTTATTGCATTTTCAAAAATATCTTTAATTTCCATTTTTGTCCGGGATTCTTTAGAATATTTTGAATGCAAATGTAAATCCCACTTTCTCCATTGTGATCCCCTATTTATCATATTGTCATTCCCTTCTTTTTTTCTTCTCTTAGTTTCTCATGCGAGTAATCAACCTGCCTATGTTACTTCCGACGGAACATTCTAAATCTTCAATATCTTCACAAAATTTTTTCTCATTCTCAATAGCTTTATCAATTTCCTTGACAAGTATTTCCGCATGATAAGAACTTTTATTGTATCCCGGAAAAATTTTACGCAATTCATCCTCGGCATATCGTCTTTTTACAGTAACCTTAGGATTGTCCAACAATTTTTCTTTATCTAAAGTGAACACTTCATCAAAATGCAGTAACAACCAAAACTCAAAGCATGGATTTGTAACACAAAATTGAAATCCCATTTCCCTACATTTATCCAATACATATTTATATTGGTCATTTTCAGGTGTTGATACAAAGCTATCTTTATCTCTATCCACAATTAAACATATTTGGTCGAACCCTTCCTCATACGTTAAACCACCATCTTTAATGATTTCAGAGATGTCTTCAACTATATTCACTACTTCGTATTCTTCCTTCAATACTCCAATGAGTGTATTACAGGTACTTTCAATATCTTCAACCACATCATCCAACGATTTCTTCAATTGTTCATCACAAGTCTGTTTCATTGTTTTCCATATATTACGTGCCAAAACCTTGCTAGTTGTAATGACTTTTGTTTCATAAAGGTAATCCATAATCCGATTCAATAAAGATTCATAAGATATTGCTTGTTCTCTACTTTCTCGCAAATTTTCAATTACCCTATCCAATATTTTCTTCGGGTTGCTCCAACCTTCTTCACTAAAGCTTCGGATGATAGGAATTAATTCAATCAAAGGATTTATTCCGATATCTTCACGCAAAGCGTAAATTGCATCAAAATAGATAACTTCGGTATCTGAACCTTCATATACAAGAAAATATTTTTTCGTTGCCTCATCAGATTTTAACACTTTGGTACGTTCAGCAAATGTTCTACTTTCTCTCATTCATTACACCTCTTCCTCAATAGGAAATACCGTGCTGAACACTGGAACACCTCCGTATCTTCCCTCCAAATATGCCTTGTCTATTTTTTGATCAAAACGTGCATTGTACTCTTCTAAAGAGTAAATATCACTTTCTCCCGATTTTCTTTTATTTACAAACCAAATCTCATCACGACGTAACAAATCAAAATCCAACAATCGTGATTCATGAGTAGTTACAATTAATTGAAGATTTCTCCTTGCTGCTAACTGTAAAAATGTATCAACAAATTTATAAGTCAAACTTGGATGCAGACATCTGTCCAATTCATCTATTACATAAGTTTTCCCTTCACCAGAAAGTAAGACTTCTAATAAATCCAATATTCTTATTGTTCCGTCTGACTCTTCGGATATATTAAATAAAACGTTTTCTTTTCCATGTGAAAATTTAATCGTTTTACACTCAACATTTTCATCTTTATCAACATTCAAAATAAAGAAATCTCGTGCAGATCGCATTACGATTCCAAATCCTTCTAATTTTTCATTGTTTTTCATCTCTGCAGTTTTTGTTTCAATATCAGAAAGCAGATCCTCACGTATTCGTTTCGGAATATTTCCCAATACTTTTTCCGGCGAAACATCCACCATCTTAAATCCTGTAATACCTGTCCCAAACGCAGAAATAATTCTACAAACTTCTTCCACATTTTCAGTTTTAGCCATATATGAATAATCCGAAATAGGTCGATTTGGATAATTAATATCTAAATTTTTGTTTATCCACAAATATATCTCTTGAAATATGGCAGCGTTACTGTATTGTTGATATAAAGTTCTTTTATTTTTGTTCATTGTTGAAAGTAATAATATACTATCATCTTCTTGAATATCTTCTGCGTATACTTCTAATTTATCAATTAGACCTTTTTCCTGTAATGTATCACCGAATTTGAAAATTCCTCTATCGATATCCCTACTAAAAATCAACTTTTCCTTATTATCACTGGTAAGTTCTATTAACCATTCTGAAACAAACTTGCTTTGATTTAAAATCACCTCAAACCCATATGCGTAATATTTATCACCCAACATGATTTCCAATTCAAAATAACTCTCTTTTTCTTTGTTAGCATCATCTATTTTGCAATACATATCTGTATGTCCTTTAGGCAACCCATATAAAACGATACGTCGCATATAATCCAGTGCTTTTACCAAATTTGATTTTCCAGCTGCATTCGCACCATAAACTGCTGCAAATTTTAACAATTTTATCTTTTCATTATCATACACATGTGCTTTCTTATTTCTAACTTTTCCTGCAATCATAGAAAACTCTTCCGATTTACCATCTTCCCTTTCAGAAAATGATAGAAAATTTTTTACATTAAATCTGATTAACATCTCAGCACCTCCGTTCTTTCGTTCTATTTTAAGTGATTTTTTCACTTTAGTCAATATATTATACTCTTTTTCACCTTATTATATTCCACATTTAAGTGATTTTTTCACTTTAAATTCATCAACCGTCATATAAAAACACCCAACATATCTACTACGTCGAGTGTTTTTCCTCACATTCCATTTCCCGGTCAACCTGATCCGCCGCAGCCTGAATCGCTTTTTCTACCTTTTCTGAATTGGCATCTATTAAAATTTTTAGTATGTAATCGGCGGTTGCTGCCGCTGAGTTCGGATTATGAATTCTATAATTTAGTTCTCTTTTCTGCATAGCGGAGCATCCACCTCCTCCCTGCGGTTTTCTCTTTGTCCATAACTATGAGAAAATATATGAAAATAGTCCTTTAAAATATTGTGCTTCGCAAATGTAACTGAAACACACAAAAATCCATGTCGATTGCCCGACAGAGAGAGTAGATATTTTCTCTTCGGAAATGCTGCTTTCAATCTGCGACAAAGTGATGTAAACCAGAATGTCAACTACATTGAGAACACTTTTAAAAATCAGTCTATATAATTCATTCCTCTTCATGTATGAAAATAAAGTTTTCAAATTCAGTAGTTTACATTTCTATGAAAGTCTTAAAAGCACTGATATTACAAGGATTTTCCCAGAAAACCAAATGTAAACTATCTGTCAATTATCGAAAACTATTCTTCAGAAATGTTCATCTCCCCGAATGATAGAACAGCCTCTCTCGTCGGGCATTCAGAATGGTAACATCTGTTGTTCACTCTCTGTCAGTTCCCGAAATCCATCCTCGGCGTTCTGGTTTACATCATTGACGCATCTCGTCCAACCTTTCTGAGTTCCATAATTTCGGAATCTGTGAGAGCTTATTCGCTTCCAACCAACAATCTTTGTATCCATAATCTCTGCGATTTCATTGGATTCATATCGTTTTGGTTCTCCATACTGATGATCTAATGCTTCTTTCCAGATCATTTTGATACAGACATAATCTTCCCTATAATCATCCAGCCATCCTTGAATTGTCCCTGCCAATGTATCCTCCTGCATGAACTGTTCCCGATATAAGCTAATTTGCGATTCCATTTCTTTGGAAAATTTCATCAGTGCCGCCGGATTCTCCGCGGTACGATATAGGTACATAGCCTCTGCCCAGAGCTGATCAAAGTATGCTCTTGCCTCCGCTTCATCATCCAAAATATGTTTCTCTGCTTTCTCTGCGTGAATCATGATTGGCAGAAATCTTCTCGCCCCACTCCGGTCAAATGGCAAGAATTGCTTTGTATTCGTTGTCCCCGCAAAAACACATTGTCTCAGTCGGTCCTCTTCATACTGCTGATACGGAATACGAAACGTATCTTTCTGTCTGACAAGAAATGATTTGATCTCTTCGTTACTCTTAGCGCTGACTGCAGCAATCATCTCCGACATCTCCATAATCCAATGTCCACGAAGTTTTCCGTATACTTTTTCATCATTCAGATGTTTCAAATCATCAGAAAACCAGTCATCCTTTATCGCAAGAAAGCGAAAAAATGTTGATTTTCCAGCTCCTTGTGTGCCAACCAGGCAGAGCATTTCATCCATCTTATACCCCGGATGAAAAACTCGTAGTATCGCACCTATCATAAAATGCTTCAGGCATTCATATACCAATTCCGATTCATCCGCTCCCATATACCGCTTCAATACATGACGGATACGCTCCGTTCCATCCCATTGAAGTTCATTCAGATAGTCACAGATTGGATGATACTTGTTGCTATTCGCCTCTGCTCTCAATGCTTTTTTCATATTTTTCTCATTTCCCAAATCATAGTATCGTTCAAAGTAATAAAACAGAAATTCCTCCCCTTCGTCTGTCAGCGAAGTAACCCGGTCATTCCACCAGAGGATTTTTACCACATCTACTCGCTGATTCAATAAATTAAAACGCAGACTCCCGGAAAGAATCGGATCTTCTCTGAGGACGGTCATATAATTCTGCATCGTTCCTTTAACCGTTCCATTCATTGTTACCGCAAGCTGATCTTTGATATTCCTCACCGCTTCCAGATCTACCATTGATTCCATCCGACACACTGCATTCTCTCGATTTTCTTCTGACATAGTCATCACACTTTCGCTCAATTTCTTCCACCTTCTTTCTCTTTTCCTGCACCAAATGATCTCTATCCCACTTTTCACCGAACAAAAGAATATCCAGAACGTACTCAACATAGCTTAGTTCCCGTAATGCTTCCACGAAACGTTCATTCCATTCTTCCTTCGGATTCCTGGGTGCATATTGTTTCTTCCAGTCTAAAAGCATTAATCGATAATCCAAATATGCCCTTACACATCTAATCCAATCATCATCCCGTTTCTTTGTCCGTATTATTTCTGCCGTTTTAATCGAATCCTTCTTCCCTACAGGAGAGTCCCTTGACTTGCTGATGTAACTAATTCCAAAATCCTCTGCCAGTTTTACAGCCGCTTCTCTGGCACCGAGTCCAAATAGCTGTGCGGTAAAATCAACTGCATCTCCGGTACATCCACAACCGAAGCAATAATATCTGCGATCAACCTTCATACTGGGAGCGTTGTCCTTATGAAAAATACATCTGACCAACCCACTCCGATTAGGTTTAAGCCCATACAATTCCGCCGCCTGTCTAACTGTGACATTCTTCTTTACTTCTTCAAATAATCCCATCTTAGCTCCTTCCCATCTGCTGAAATATTGCATTCTGACTTTTTTTCAAAAATGAATAAATCGAATTGCTGAAGAAGGATAAAAAAGATCCCTCTATATATCCAAATTTTGAGAAGGTCTTATACAACATTTTTTCAAAATTTTTTCAAAAACATAATCTCTAGCTTCATCACCACATGAAATATATACAATTTTGAAATTTCCCTGCGAAGCTAAAATACCATTTCTATTTTTTGAAAAAATGGCAGGAAACCGAGGGTATGGGGAAGCGGAATCCCCATCAAGATTGCTACTCGCAAATATTACTAAAATCATAAAATGATGATATTGTAATACGCGGGTGGATCTTGCTCTTAAAATGCGCAAAATAAAAACCTCTGTATCCATTAATTTCTAACAGACACAAAGGTTTCGAGATTCATCGATATTAAATTTTTCTTATCCGGCAAGAGCAAGTTCCATCCGGTAATACATAATCTATCATAATTCATTAATTGTCTCTGTAATTGCCATATTCCGTATATTTTTTGTAGGAGCATAAACGGCAATAAAAGCTGAAGCAATAACAAACAATATAATAACAACAATAAGTGTCCCCGGAATATGCCATGCAATTCCAAAATGTCGGGTAATCAAGACATCATACATAAGTCTGCTTAACGGAAGCCCTGCAGCACATCCAACAATAAGACCTGAAATTGCATAAGTAAATGCTTCTGCAGAGATCATTTTCGTAAGCTGATGATCATCCATTCCGACAGCCCGCATGACCCCATATTGCCGGATTCGTGCAGATACGCTCATAGAAATACTGTTGATAATATAAAACACCGTAATCATTGCAATAATTGTCATGAAACCATATCCAATAATCCTCGTTGCCCAATAAGTGGCGGTGGTTTCCTGATTGGACTTTCGATTATCTGTAAATATCTCTTCGTTGTCTGCAAAAGTACTGATCTGCTTAATGGTTTCTTCTGTTGCGCCACTTGTCAACTTCACATTGAGCATAGTATACTTCTGTTCCCCCAGTAAATGTTCAAATGTTTCCTCAGAACATATCAGTATCATATCATCTGAAAACAATCCATCAGAGATTTCGCATGCAACTTCAACTTCTGTTCCAGCAATTTGAATTGTATCTCCAACATGTAATGGATTATTTTTATTGCAAATCGTCATAACCTTTCCATTATCACCATAAATTTCAGAGATATTTCCTTGTACCACATCCTCGGCAGCACAATCAAGCATATAGCTATCATAAGATACCATATTCACACGATCCAGAGGTACTTGTGAAGAGGATGCTGGGATATCACCCAAATATGTATTTCCATAAACTTTAGAGACTCCCGGTATTTTTCCAATCTCGTTCACCAGTGATTTTTCGATCGTACAGGCATTTGCATATCCGTTGATGGTACAATCTGGCTGCCAGGATCGCAGCGATGGAAGAAGCGCACGGGCAAAGTCCATTCCCACTGAAAAACACAAAAACATAATAATACTGAGTGCAAAAGAACCTGTCATAAGTAACCAGTTTTTTCTGGACGACATTGCATGATGAACTCCCAATGATGATTCTATTTTCAAAAGTGATTTTTTTGCCGCATGATGCACGCTTATCTGTTTTTGTGTTCCACCCAAGACTGCCGCTGCCGGTGGTACTTTGGCGGCTCCCCTTGCAGGAGACTGGGCAGCCAGAAGAACTGTCACCAGTCCTACAAGTATCCCGCTTGTAATTCCGGCTATGCTTACTGCAAATACCGGCATAGTGGAAAACTCACCACCAATCCCATATCGCAAAATTGCGCACAAACCACTGCTGGTGACAATTCCAAGAAGCACTCCTGCCGGAATTCCAAGTTTACACCAATTCAATGCCTCCAGACGAACAAACCGCATGATTTGCTGACGACTAGCACCAATACAGCGCATCATTCCAAAAAACTTTATTCTCTGGCTGATATTGCTATTCATGCTTCCCGAAATCATCAGTACACCAGCCAAAAGTACAAGAACAAACAAAACAGCCGCTATACTATACATATTTTTCATAGATTCATTTCTGCTGGCACCTGACATTCCCATCAAACCAGTATTTTCAGAAATCGTATCATCCGACAGATGATACTGTTGCTCTATTTCCGTTCTTGCTTTCGCTGCTTCCTTCGCACTTTGAAACTGTACATAAAAATTTGATGGAATACTGTCTATTCCGTTTTGCTCCACAATATGATGAAATGCCTCTCTCGTCATATACACACCGACCAGATACGACTGACCCTGATAATATTCTGGATCATCCTCACCAAAACCAGAGATTGTATACTCTGAATCTCCGGCAGGAGTACGAAGCATAACAGAATCACCAATTTTCAGATTCAAATAATCTCTCGCATTTGTCCCAAGCATGACTTCATACTCATTTTCAGGAAATTTCCCCTCTTTTAATCCATTCGAAATCTGTTCGATGTAAGAATCATCCGTGCCACACAGGACAGCCCTTTTTTCCCCGATAAAATAAGGTTGCTCTGCATTTATATTAAATACAGACGACCATCCTGTTGCTGTAACATCCGATCTTTGTCCTATCTCTGAAGCAATCTCATCCGATATATTTTCCAGCTGTATATGCCAGTTTCCATGTTTATTCAACATACGTGATGTTTCTGTCCGCACCATCATGTCTGCCATACTGAAAACTACTGTTACCAGAAATACAGAAATAATAATACAAAGCAAAGTCATACGATTTTGTTTTCTCCGCACTTTTGCAGAAATAGAAATCAGACTTAAATAGCTTTTCATGATTAGCACCTCCCCAGATCCGTCAAAACGCCATCTGACACCTGAAGTACCCGGTCTGCAATCTGTGCAATACTCCGATTATGCGTAATCATAATAATTGTCTGTGCATATTTTTTGGATGCTTCTTTCAATAGAGCAATCACTTCACTGCTGTTTTGTGAATCCAGATTTCCGGTCGGCTCATCCGCAAGAATCAGAGACGGTCTCGTTAAAAGAGCCCTCCCGATTGCTACTCTTTGCTGCTGTCCACCAGACAACTGATTTGGCAGATGATTCCGTCGTTCTTTTAAATTCAATACAGTAAGTAATTCTTCCAGATACTTTTTATTTGGTTTCTGATAATCCAGAAGCACAGGGAATATCATATTCTGTTCTACAGTTAATTCTGGAATCAGATTAAATGCCTGAAAAATGAAACCAATATTCCGGCGGCGAAAAACTGTCAGTTTCCTTTCTCTCATGGAAAAGATATCCTTTCCATCAATATACACTTTCCCGGAAGTAGGTGTATCTAATGCCCCCAAGGTGTTGAGCAGCGTACTCTTTCCAGAACCAGATTCACCAACGACCGCCACAAATTCACCCTTAGGAACAGAAAAACTCACATTTTTCAAAGCCTGTACAGCAGTCTCTCCACTGCCATACGTTTTACAAACAGATTTTACTTCTAATAAATCCATTAGATCAACACCTCTTTCTTTTTTTGATTTATTGGAAGAATATCATTGCCACCTTACTGTAGCATTACTGTAAAACTACAATTTTGTAGGAATCAAAAAATTTATGATAAATATTGTTCCTTCCCCCAATGCACTATCCACCTCAATCGTGCCATTATGTTCTTCAATAATCGCCTTTGCCAGTGGCAATCCAAGTCCCAGTCCCTGAATATCTTTTGAAAAACGACTACGATAAAACCGTTTAAAAATATGATGCAGATCTTCCGGATGAATCCCGCACCCGTTATCTTTTATCTGAATCTGAATCAAAGACGAAAACTGTCTCCATTCTATATGAACAAAATCACCCTCTTTTATATGATCCAGTGCATTTTTTACAATATTATCAATTGCTTCCATCATCCAGTCCCGATCACAATAAAGCATAAGAGAATCATCACCAGTAAAAGTAAGTGTTTTTCGATCCTGTTTGGCTCTATATGCAAAATGAAGTTCTACATCTTTCATTAGATCCTCCACATTTTCCATACGTTTTTCAAAGACAATGGAACCGGCATCCAGCTTTGTTATTTTCAAAAGGTTCTGCACCAGAGTCTCCATCCGGTCAAGCTCTTTCTCTGACAATGAAGCAAACTCCTGAATGTCAGATATACATTTTACTTCCTCTTGCATTAACCCATTATAAATATTCAATGCTGCCAACGGTGTTTTCAACTGGTGAGAAATATTCGATATGGTATTTTTCAAAAATTCTTTTTCTCTGTTTTCGTTTGACGCCTGGGCACTTAACACGGCTGCCAGAGTATTTACAGAATGAAAAAGTCTGTATATTTCCCCTTCCTCGTCACAGGCAATTCTAGCATCTATATCTCCATCCAGAAATGCATTAATCTGATCCACTGCATTTTCCAACATCCGGTTTTGTCTGCTAAAGTACCGGTAACATAAACCCAATACCATCAAAAGCAACAAAAGAAAAAGGATAAAAATCAATATTAAAGCACGAAGATTTCTAGAAAGAAACCAGACTCCTATCTCCGTTAACAGGCAAAAGCTTCCCACAACGCCTACTATCGCATAAAACAAATACTTAATTTCTCGATTTGCTATTATTTTCATCATAATCCTCAGGAATTCACATTCCATTTATATCCCATCCCGCGAACCGTCACAATCATTTCCGGTTTTCCAGGATCATTTTCCACTTTCATACGAAGCCTACGAATATATACAGTCAGAGTATTATTATCGACATAGTTACCATCGCAATCCCACAACTGATCAAGGATCTGATCTTTAGAAAGCACTATATTCGCATTCTTCATAAAATAGCAGAGCATCTTATATTCAACCGCAGTCAGTTCTAATAATTCTCCATTTTTATAAGCCAGACCCTTCAATAAAAGCACTTTTATCCCATTTGACTGAAGTTCTGTATCTGCCTGTCCAAAATTTTTTGTCCGCCTGAGCAGAGCATTTACTCTGGAAATTAAGACACCCAATTTAAATGGTTTTGTAATATAATCGTCACCGCCTATATCAAGCCCCATCATAATATTGGTTTCCTCATCAGAAGCAGTCAGAAATATAATCGGCACTTTGGAACACTGCCGAACTTTCCTACAGAAATCGAAACCAGAACCATCCGGAAGTGAAACGTCTAAGATTAGCAAATCATATTTACCATCATCCCAGATCACATCCGCCTCTTTCAAAGTCCTTGCGACATCTACAGAAAAATCCTGCTTTTTCAAAGCATATGTAAGCCCGGTTATGAGACTTAAGTCGTCTTCAAGAAGTAATATTCTATTCATCGTTCTTCTCATCTCCCAGTAATAAAAAATGAATGTTAAGCGTATATACCCACTTCTATTATACTTCTCAATTATTGAAAGGCAACTTACAGAAATGTAGGAATCCCATTTCCTGTTATTCATAAAACCTGATAAAAGTTATAGTTCAAAGTAAAAGCATTTACATATGAGGAAATCTACTTTCCTAAATATACACTTTATCAAAAATCTATTCTTGATAAACAGGTAGAACACACATAATAAATGCCAGATTTCAGAAACGCAAAAGAGCACTCCCGAACAATCAACTCCATTTTATTGAAGCCACACATGCTACAAACACTACAAACAAAATGAAAGCTACTGATATCCACCATTATCTACATGAAAGTAAAACTGTAAGAGGTGTAGATTCCGACAGTAACTAAACGCTTACAATGAATTTTATTGTTGTTCAAAAGCAAGGCTTTATCTCAACACACAACCAAAATCGATTACAGATTCTCTTTATAGTGTTTATAGCTTCCAACCGGATTATCAATCCATAGCTAAAAGCACAATAAAAACTCTCAACCCCCAAAGAAAAGAAAGAAATTTTGCCGTTTCGTTACAATACTCAAAATCGCTGCATCCCATTAAATATAAGGGATACAGCGATTTTATTTTACTAACGGTCAAAGATACAAGTTTTTTTATCACAAATAAGAACATTAAGCAAAATAATTTTTCTCTCCCATTTCTTGCAAACGGTATTTTTAGTGTTCTTACAAATAAGTTTATATAAAATTCTTTGATAATAACACTCTTCACAAATATATTAAAGCATATCAGTCTTTATTTCTGAAGCAAGATTTCCTCCGCCATGTTTACTGTCACTACCAGATGCTGCCATTGTAAATAGATATCTGGGATCTCCATTATATGTAAGTTTATAATGACCACCCTCTTTAGTAATGACAAAACCAAACTCTTTTAAATCCCGTTTTAAACTTTCTCCAACTTTTGTATAGCCTTTTAATATTCGTTTAATGTCTTCTCGTTTTTTATTTAAAGCACCGGTAGGTTCGTTACATTCCAAAATATCTTGTAGTATATGTTCTTTACGAGTTTTCTTTTTTACATGATTAAGTTGGTTATCAAGTATCTCCAATATCTGATCCTTAATTTCTCCTTCATAAAGTTCATCTTCTATGCCGTAATACAACAGAGGTACTTCTGTAACTCGTTCATACTTTCCTCTAAGTCCCTGGTTTTCAGCTTGCAATGCCATTATACGATTATTCAATTCCTCGATTGTATGCTCTTTTTCCTCAAGTTCTTCAGCGAAATTATCGTAAACTTCAAACACTTCATTTTCAGCTTGGGCTTTCTTTTCAGTAGCACTTGCATATCGTAATTTTAATAGTTCATTCTGAACGCCTTCCCAAGTCATCATTCTATCACGGGCCTGCTGATTAACATATCGACAAACAATAGCTACAATTCGGTCTATCAATATTTCTTCTCGCCCTTCGTATTTACCTGTCGAAATTATTTTATGTGATGCAGAACTACTTGGATAATAAATACCAACACTTCCATGATGAGAATTTTTTCCACAGCAAGTTTCTCTAAGAATTTTTGATACATCTGCATCCTCTTCTATAAGTACATGAGCAACTCCACGTAACCTATATGACAATTCCTTAACTTTGAATGGATATCGCCCCCAAGATTTTGTCACATATATTACAGGCATAGAATATATGACATTTCTGCATATGATATTTTCTATAGTTTTATAATTTTCTTTAGTGATTGAAATTGGCTGAGCACTTATTTGCATATCACCATCAGTTCCCACATAATCTTTATCAAGTAACATATTAACAATAACCGGTGGTTTAAACTTAGGAACAAAGCCAATCGTATCGACAGTCGCTTCTCTATCTAATTTAATTGAAAAGATATGTGTATTAAAATTCACAACGATATCTGTGTTCCATATAATATTGTTTTCATCTAGCTGATGAAATCGAATAGCAACAGTATTATACGTACGAATTTCTTCAATTGCTAAAGATAAATTTCCCTCTTCAAATTTTATGTTTCTCGTTTTTCCATCCCATGTCAGACTATTTATTTTATTATGAGGGCTACCTTGATTCCATTCAATTACAAGTTTAATCAACTCATCTTGCGTTAAAGATTCCTTTACTGAAAAAGTTGCAGAATAAATTTGCATAAAACAGAAAACCTTCTTTCTTTTGTAAATAATATTTCAGAATTACATTGTTACATGCTATTGAAAAACTATGTTTAATCATATAAACAATTCTACCATATAACGACTTTTCTCACTAGTCAAAAAATTCTAACCATTTTATTAATAATATCGTTTAACCCTGTTCCAATCGTGAAAATGGAGTCAGGTACCATAAAGCTTTCAAAACGAAGTGCAAAATCAACAGCAGACAATGTGATTTATACCATTTCCAAACGGTTAAATAAATCTGTTTTAATCCGACAAATTAAGCCGCGTTTAATTTGTCGAACAATACGGTGCATTCTATATCCCTTTTAGACTTAATTGATATCTCCTATCATTAAAAACTTCTTTCATGTTATATTCAAACATGTCATACAGTTGCCATATTTCACATTTGTAACTGCCAAATAATACTGCGGTCAAATTTATGGATTCTTCAAGATACTTTTCCTAACTATTATCAGACTCTGCAAAGTACAATCCCCTCGAAAACCTAATTGTTTCCGAGGGGATTATACTATAAAAAAATAACATTTCTTATTTTTCACAAGTCTTCTGCTTATTTGCAGACACTAATGTTACCCCACCTTTTAACGAAAACTCCTCCGTTCTTTTATTACATGCTTCACAAGCAGGGATAATTTTCTCTCCACTGACATTCGGATTATATACATGTGCACCTAATGTTGCATCATTATTACATCCCAAAATTGAACATTTCTCAGGCCATGGTTTTCCAGAATTATTAATCCAATGGTTTTTCCACGAACCACATTTACACTCTCTGTTTTTTGTTCCAATTTTATTTTTCCAACCGTGACAAGTAACGTCCATAACTATATTCCTCCAACATTTAAATTTTCTTGAACAAGCTGCTTTTTGATTTCTTCTATGATTTCTTCCTCATTCAGATCAATGCCTTTTTTTTCATATTCTGCAACCATCATTTGAATTCGTTCTTTTAAGTTATTATTTCGTTCATCACGTTTATTTTTCTTTTGTGTTTTAATTTCAATACAACGATTTAAAAATGCTTGATAGTCCGCCTCATCATATGAGTCAGGTTTTTCAAGTAAATCATGAAATGTTTTAAACATATTTGCAAAATATGATTTTTGACTTTCTTTAATATCTTCTATTTCCCTTATATTATTAAGGTAAATAAAATACTCTACTAGATGCAGAAATATTTCATTCTCGTGATAATTAGAAATAAGGATATTAATAAAAGTATAAACATCTTTATTCCAATCATCTGTTTTGAAATCTTTTGTCATATTACGTACTATTAATGAAACATAATCTGCTGCTTCTGGACTCAAATCGCTTGTTCCATATTTTTGATCTCTATTTAAAAGATTTTCAATTTGTTGCAAATTACGTTCAAATTCCTTTGCAGAAAAATCTTGAACACTAAATAATCTTTTAAAAATAATATTATATCGCTCTTTTGGGATTACCTGTCCACTCTCAAACATCTCTATGTATGTATCTAAAGTTGGTCTGGATAATCCTATTCTTTCTGCAAATTCTTTTTGCGTAATCCCAACATTTTTTAAATATTTCTTAATATTATCCATATCATTTATGCAAGGCATAAATGATATGCCTCGCCACTCCTTATTTTGTCTTTTTTGATGCTCTCTGTGCTAACGCACTTCCAGCTGCAGTTTTAGATTTTGCACTTGTACGCCCATCTCTAAGAACCGCTGACGCTGCTGAGGCTGCACGTTTCGAAGTCTGTTTACTATTCTTCATTGAATTCTCCTCCTCTATCAATACTCAATAAAAAAAGAAAGCACTTGACAAAACCCGCATCCCACGTCAAAATATATTTGGTTCGTATTCCTTCGAGGGATACTTGGTCTTGCATAGCAAGACCTTTTTTATTGGCAATTCAATTATATGTGTTTTTACATATTTTGTAAAGGTTTTATTTTTACATATTTTGTAAATTTTTACTTTTCATTCCATATTTTATTTTACCGTCCACACAAACCGTTCTATTTTATCACTACCATATGTACAGTACTCTTACTAATCCCAAATTGTTTTGCCGCCTGCCTTACCGTTGAGTTATTTTCTATGATATAATTTGCAATCTCCACGGCCCTCTTTGCAATATAATCCTTCAAAAAAATCCCCCTGCAAACATTGTTTTTACAATGTATGCAGGGGAGCGATAACAATATGCGATAATTTCTTTTTACTTTTGGTATTTTACAGCTTCTTTCCATTTAATATTCTCCCCTGATAAAGGGAGGGAAGTAGCCTCCTGCCTGATATATATTGTGTTTAATAATTTCGCTGCCATTAATTATGACGAGCATCGCACATTACAATTTTAGGTATGATTGTTTGGTAGGGCAGCGCCATCGCAAATATCCAGACTATTCAAGTCTATATTACCTATATGATTTATAAGTGCTGGAACTGTTCATGAATCAACTCTCACTTTATACGCCATATTCTCCCCCGAAATGTATCTCACAAATTCAGCAAAATTTTTATTATCTGTACATATAATTTTTTCTTTAGCACCTAATCCTATCGGTTTATGTAACAAAATAATAACCGCGTTGATACCTTCCGGAAAGGCCTTCTCTTTCAATCTGTAGATAACTTCAGCCATAGGCTCTTCATGTAATACAAAATGAATATTTGTTTTGACGTCAGCTTTTACAAGCATTTCTATTGCTCTTATTGTATAATCATTCCGATACCAGCTAACTGCAAATTGAACTCTGAACCAAATAAACGCTGCAGATATAACGAAATAAAAACCTCTGTATACGTCAATTTCTAACAGATACAAAGGCTTCAATGGTTTATCATTTAATAACCACCTTTTCAATTACTAGATCCATACTTTTCTTCCATCGGATTCAAATATGTAATCGGATTCTGCGCACTTTGATTCAATTTTACCCAGCAATAGATTTATGCAAATAAAAGTTCTCTGCTTCATCCCGTGGCTTATTATGCTCAAATCCTATATCAACAAAGAACACTCTATTTTGCGTTTGCGAAGTCAACTGAACATCCTTCCTTGGCAACTTATCAGGAGCATCTTTACAAACATACCAACTTTCTTTTTCGTGTTCAAGAACTCTCTGTCCTCTTCCTTTTCTGATGTAGATACTGATGTCAGTATAATGGACTATTCAGAGACAATCAAGTAAATCAATTTTTAGTCATATGAGATTAGCATAAACAATTTTGTCCACTTATTCACTACAATATAGACAACAACAAGTCTTTTTAATAAAGACGTTCTTACGAGTGTCATCGGTCAGAAGCTTAATGTCGTTGTTAACGATTTCTGCGGCGAGAAGGGATGTAAAGCGTAGCCAGTTGGTTTTGGTAGAATTCGGGAAACGAGAAAAAGTGTTCTTGGAAAAACGCTACTTTTGATCTGGGACTGGACAGAAAATACTATCAGTCAAAGGAGCTAAATAAAAAACTCAAAAAAGTTTTTTAAGAAGAATTCCCATTCAACATTCCTTTAGAGGTATAAAAGGCGACAAATCGCATATCTACGCGGTTTATCGCCTTTCTCATCTCTTCCAACTGTCTAAGACTATCTATTTCCCGACAGCCCCTTTTTCGCGAATTCAAATATGAAATAAAATCAGGCTATTTTCGCCTCCACCCAACACTTACCTTGAAACACAATAAACTCTTATATTTTGCAAAACGACAACATATCACATAAAAAAATTATCTCCCCATTTTCCAAATACTCGCTTCATCTCATGTGAATAGAGCCGCCCAGAAATAGATATCTCAGGAAATTCCACGTATCGCTCAGCAAATGAAAACAGGCTATTTTTAAATAGTGGGTCTCCAATAATAATATCATATTTCCCTTTTTGCTTAATGGTTTGATGTAGTTCCTCCTCCTCGAAAAATACAAAATCATTTTCTTCTTTGCATTCCACGGGTGCTCCAAAACAAAATCCTATGTCAATATCTGTCATCCCTTCTTGTGCACCAAAATACTTACGAATCATGCAGCTATTAACAGGCGAACCAATAATTAAGATTCGAGGTTGTTCTGTATCAGGTGCCATTTTTAATATCGGCATTCCACATTTCTCGTCAAGGTGAAATTCCACCAATTTTGCATAATATTCTTCCATGACACTTCCAATAGGATATCCAATAAGATATGGCGTTCCATATGTATGGTTTAGTCTTTGTGCTATTTCTATTCCGGCCACTGATACGGCAATATTCAATTTGGACTTACCAACCCCTTTCATTTTTTGAAAGGTATTCCCTTGTCCCCATACAGCTACTGTATTCGCACCACATTTCTTTAAAAAAGCAGTATAATCAAAAATTGCTGTGTAATCCCATCCATCCAGAGGTGTTGCACCGATTAAATGTATATCCGATTCTTCCGATTCAAAGCTTTCCGGCTGTGTCTCTGTTCTATTCAACATAAGATTCATAATCTTTTTTTGTCCCACATCATAAAAATCAAGTCCTGAAGTTGTCACTCCTAAAGTCGGAATTTTTGCTCTCTTTTCTATTCTATCTGTCAACGCTTTGTAATCCACCCCTAACATTGTGGGAATCGGCGTACCTACTAAAATAATATAGTCACCTTGTACACAATCCAAGATTTGCATAACCTTTTTTTCAACCAGTTTATCAACTCCAAATACTGCATCTTTCTCACGTATTCCGCACGAGAAACTCTTTGGCATTCTAGAAAAATCTTCAAATCTTGGATCCATATAATATAAAGTCTGTCCATTGCAACCGTGTGGATCAATAAACACAGTTAGTGCATTTTCATCAAAAAGAAACGATGACACACCAACATAATCCGGAGCAAATGCCGGAAAAGATTGATAAAGTCCTTTCATGTCTTATTCCTCCATCCTTTTTGCCAATTCAAAAGACCAACATTTCTGATAAACAGAATATATTGTTTCCATCGTTTTATTTCGATTAATAAGCACTTCTGTTAATTCTTCCACAAATGAAATAATATCTGAATATGTACCACCTGTTGATAGTAACGGTGCTGCTAATATTCCCTCCACCTGTTGTACAAATGGATCCGGTACGCCAAATGATAAATTAAACTCTGTCGGATTTGCTTTATATTTATACATAGAAGGATGACTGTCAAAATATACTTTTATCTCAGGATTCCTCTCGCATAACCAAGAAATTTCCGGCAAATCAGTTTGTTTGATTTGATGTGCAAAAATCACTCTGACATCACACCCAAGCTTCATCAGGTCGCATGCTGCTTTAAAACACGATATGTCATTCTTTCCTCCAACGCCACACCGATATCCTTTTATATATTCATCAAGTTTCCTGACTAAATCACGAACCCTGTCCCTAAAGGCCGTATCCTCGATAATGCCTCCTAATGCTTCTGCTAAATACTGATAGTTTTGAGCAATTACATTATACTCGTAAGAAGAATTCATTATAACATATGGTATGTTCCACCTATCCCTGGCTACCTGAGCTGCTCGTAACGCACTTCCGTTCATAACAATATTTAACTTAGCATGTGTCATAATATCAGCTTCTTTTAATGTACTAAAATCCCCTATGCTAAAAACATATCGTATTCCTAATGGCTGCAAAAGCCTGGACAACTCCTCCCGACAAATTGGTTGTTCAAGTATACCAAGCACATTAACCGCAGGTATTGTCATTTTTTCATCCTCGCTACGCAACAAATTATACACTCCTGACATCATCCGGAAGTCTGCTTGTTTCGGAGATTCCTTTAAAAATGGTCCCATAAACTCTGCGCTGGCACGAATATGATACATTTCTTCAACATGATGTGCTATCATCAGTAAATTTGTTGACAACAAAGCGTCCACACAGGTAGCACACAACAGGATTCCTTCAACATTTTGATTCATTTTTTTTAGAATCACCTCTACCGCTTGCATAATTCGTTGTTCCTGCATTCCCAGAACAAGATCCTTTTCACTGAGTCTCAGTAACCATGCACGTCCTTCGTTATTAAGGTTGCCTCGCCCAGTTTCTGTCAAATGAATCCCGCAGCCCATAGGAGAAATCATCAAAGT
The DNA here is from genome assembly GCF_052065755.1 of Bariatricus sp. HCP28S3_D3. NCBI lineage: Bacteria > Bacillati > Bacillota > Clostridia > Lachnospirales > Lachnospiraceae > Bariatricus > Bariatricus sp. HCP28S3_D3. The sequence goes on from NZ_JBQHTK010000009.1 coordinate 64,875, forward strand.
AATCAAGCTAGATAAACACAGTGGCGTTGTAGTCGGAATAGTCCCCCCATCTCCATCATGTGGATATAATAAAACCTTTCGCTCCGCAACTTCATATAAATTCCCTGGAATGGATTCTCTCTTTGACAGAAATGTTTTAAGTTCTTCAACCGTATAAGAAAGAGGTTGCTTATTTTCCCCGTATTTCATCACAATTTCTCCACAATTTCTCTTATTATTTCCGCAATAGGAAGTGATGGTTCTCCTTCTATTACCGTCTTATTTTGGTTTTCATAGTAAGGGATTGCATTATCCCGGGGAATAGTACCCAATAATGACAAATCATACCTCTGCAGGAATTCATCAACGAGACGTTCTTCGTCCGGAACATTTCTTTTATTCAAAATCACACCTCGCACACGTGCATAATTACTATCTTTAAAATTTTCAACAGCCTGATAAATATTATTCGCCGCAAATAAAGACATCTTTTCACCAGAAGTAACAATAATGACTTCATCGGCATAATTATCACGAATTGGAGCCGCAAACCCACCACATACAACATCACCTAACACATCATATAGTACATAATCTGGCTTTATTGTATTAATAGCATCCAATTCATCCAACAAATGGAATGCCATCAATATTCCTCGTCCAGCACATCCTATTCCGGGAGTAGGTCCTCCTGCCTCTGCACAATATACGCCTTCATATCCCTGCACAATTACATCATTTAGCGTAGGAAATTCATCATGTTGACGAAGATAATCTGCAATCGGGGTGATTGACTTCCCACCCAGCAACGATGCCGTCGAGTCAGCTTTGGGATCACATCCGACTTGAAGAACTCTATATCCTTTCTCTGCTAATGCAGCCGAAAGTGCGCATGTTATTGTGGATTTTCCAATTCCACCCTTTCCGTAAATAGCATATCTTTTCATATTTTCTCCTATCTTTTAGTTTGTTAACTAATTTCAAAAGTTTTTCCTTCTCAGAAAGCTGTTTATAAACATCCGGGTTTCTTCGCACTGTGGATTAAGAAAAATCTGTTCAGGTGTTCCGCTCTCTACAATCACTCCATGATTCAGAAATATCACCTTGTCAGACACTTGACGGGCAAAGTTCATTTCATGTGTAACAATTATCATGGTAAAATGTCTCTCTGCCAATGAACGAATCAGTTCCAGGACTTCATTAATTAATGAGGGATCTAATGCGGATGTAGGTTCATCAAACAACATTACTTTCGGTTCAATTGCAATTGCACGGCCGATGCCTACTCTCTGCTGCTGTCCTCCTGAAAGTGTACATGGATATTGATTACATTCCTTTTCAAGACCTATAGATTTCAGAATAGCCATTGCTTTTTCTTTTGCATCAGATTTAGAGAATCCACATGCGACGGTTAGTGGTAAGGTTATATTTTCTAAAACTGTTTTATTTTCAAAAAGAGAATGATCTTGAAAAATCATCGCAGTCTTTCTCCTGAATTCATATAACTTCTTCTTCGTTTGATTTTCTGGTGTAATACAAAGATTATCGATCGTAATTGAACCAGAAGTTGGCTCTTCTAAATAGTTAATACATCGCAGCAATGTCGACTTCCCGGTTCCTGACGGTCCGATAATGGACACTACTTCCCCTTTGTTTACATTGAGATCGATACCTTTCAATACCGATACTGAACCAAATTTTTTTGTCAGATTACTTATTTGGAGCATGACTGCCCTCCATTCTTTTTTCGAACATCCAGCTTCTCTTCAAGCCATGTCTGAAGTAAATGAATCAACTTAGTTACTATAAAGTAAATCGTAATTGCAACAAAATAACATTCAAAGAAACGGTAAGAGCTTCCGCCCAACATTTTTGTCTGAGCCATCACATCACGTACACCAAGAACAAACGCTACAGAAGTGCTTTTCAATAACCCAATAAAATCATTAGTAAGTGTCGGGATTGCAACCCTGGCTGCCTGTGGAAGAATTACATGCCACATTACTTGTGAATGGGTAAGTCCACATGCAAGCCCTGCTTCCATTTGTCTTGGATGTACTGATTGAACAGCTGCCCGTATGCTCTCAGACATATAGGCAGAGGCATTCAGGCTTAGTCCTATAACCGCAGCACTAAATCCACTTAAATTCTTAAAAATTGGGAAAAGCTGCGCTAACCCATAATAGAGGAAAAATAGCTGAACCACTACTGGCGTACCACGAAAAAAATCCAAATAGAAGTTCAGAAGACTCTGTAAAATCTTATTATCTATTTTTCTTAATGCTAAAAAAATAAACGAAATCAGCATCGCAATCGTTCCAGATAAAAATGCAATTTCTAGTGTTACACCTAAATATCCTAAAATATTCGGAAACACTTTAATCACATAACCAAAATCAAATCTCATTCCACTTTTCCCCGTTCATACATTACTTGTCAAATCATCTTATCATACAATTCTTGTGAATAAGGTGAATTCTTCCGATATGTTCCATACATTTTTTCCAACTCAATTTCACAATCCAAATCAGCAGGTGAATTCATTCTTTCCATCAACTCCTCTTTTTCCTGTTTAGTCATTACAAGTGATGTTGTTTTTATTACACGCATTGCTACCATCTCAAACTGATGTATTGGAATTCCACACCCCATTTCATTCTCAGATGATTTCATATGAATCCGTGCTCCTGGGCACAACATAGAGAAATTTATGTCATTTTTCTGGAATGGTCGTGCAATCAAATCCGCGCACACACCCTGATTTCCTACTGATCCAATATTTTGTGGCATTGCATAGTGAAAAGAATATGCCTGAATCATACGCATCATTTGCCACGCATTTCCCAACACCACTACCACGTCTGCATTATCCATGCTGTCTAGTGGACCAACCTCGAATCCATAAACTCTAATATCCATAAACCCAAGCTGAGAAATAATTTTTTTGGCAACTGACATACTTTCATATAGCCTCATAAGAAAAAACTGCTTCCCTGATTTCACATAATTCTGAGGAGCAGTAAGCCCTAAAGCCACCATTCCACCGCTGCATCCTACCATTTCGGCACTTACTTTTTGGTGAATTTTATCTACAGCCGCTTCATTAATGTAGGTACATATACTTTTTTTGTTCTTGGATTCTATAACATTATTTATTTCATCATACTCTTCCCGAATCAAGAAAAAACGAATTCCTACCGGCTCTTTTTCTAAATGCAGTGACAACTTTATCTGTCTTATCAAATCATTATACATTGCCAATCTCTTTCCTTCATAACTTAAGAAGCCTCATTGTAAATAAAGAAGATGACATACCTCTTGGGGCACGCCATCCTCCATATGAATCATTATTAATCAAGTGTTACCTGATCCAGCTTTAACCATTTCATCGAAAGCTCCATAAGTGTGCCATCTTCACGCATTTCCGCTAACGCCTCATTAATTCTGCTGATAACTTCTTTATTCTTTTCGTTATCCTTTACAAATGGATAAGCGGACACAGATGTCGCAAGCGGCTCCATCTCAGCCACTTCAATTTCACAATCCCCTCGCTCTGAAGCCTGCATGATTGCAACCGTTGATTCATAGATTCCATCAAGTCTGCCTAGCGCCAAATCATATTCCATGCTGGTTGGGCTATCATATGCAACAATTTCGAACTGTACTGTATCCTGAAGTGACTCCAATTTCTTCATTGCCTGTCCACCAGCGTTTACTCCGATTTTCTTTCCAGCCAAATCCTCTAATTTTGATACTGTTGACGCTTGCCCCTTTTGAACTGCAATCGCAATATCCATTTTGGAATATGGATCTGCAAAATCATACTTCTCTTTCCGTTCATCTGTAGGAGTAACAACACAAGCGATCGTATCTAACTGACCAGCATCAAGCATTCCAAAAACTCCTGTCCATTCAGCGACTTCAAATGTAATATCAAGGTTTTCTCTTCTTCCAATTTCATTCATTACATCTATTTCAAACCCCTGCGGTTCAGTATCACTCTCATCTACAAACGCATATGGACTGAAACTTCCATGCGTGCCTACTGTCAAAGAAATTTTTTCTTTCTCCGGCTCTGAAGTTTCTTCCGTACTCTGTTCACTCTCTTCAGCAGTACCTGCAGTAGTCTCCTTCTTTGAGCCACAAGCAGTTAATAGAATCGCACAAATAGCAATTCCCATGATTAAAGTTATAATGTTTTTCTTTTTCATTGTCTTTCTCCTTTGTACTTTTCCAAAATATTTTCTTTATGCTAACATACAGAAATTACATTGTCTATAAAATCCATGTGTCTTTTATTTTTCTAATAAATCCCTCGATTTATGAAATTATATAATTTTTTCATCCTGATATACCTGTTTCATAACATAATCATAGAATTCTTGCTCATAAGCTAATAATGTGTCATATTTCTTTTTTACCATATACAAAGCCCTCCTTGGGAAATCTTCTAAATAAAACATATTTATTTGTCCTTTGTCAATAACTTGCCTAGCTTCTAATGAAGAAATAACTGCAATTCCAAGGCCAACAGATACAGCATTAATTATGGCATCTGTATCTGGCATCTCACAAATTATATTAGGTTTTTCATATATTTTTCGTTCAACTAAATATCTCTCAAAACTTGTCCGTGTTCCAGATGTAGGTGCTCTGCATACCATAGGCTCTGTCAAAAGAAGCTGATCAGGAAATACACCATTATCATCATGTATGTTGTAGTTTTTGTTACTCGCTGTAATGACAACTAGTTGATCCTCTTCAACCCGGGTATATATGTACTCCTTATTTTTTTTCTCATATCCGCAAAACGCAATATGCGCCTGATGCTCAACCATATTTTCAGTTATACTTCGGCTATCACTCGGAATTATTTTCAAAAAAACCTCCGAATGAAGTTTGTGATATTCACCCAAAAGCCCTGGCAAGTAAAAATGGGACGGGATGGTAGAAGCGACAATTCGTAATATTTTCTTGGGCTGAAAGTCTTTATTATATTCAGAAAGCAGTGCATTCTTTCGTGAGACAACTGCCACTGCAAAACTATAACAACTCATACCCGCTTTGGTAAGTTTAAAATCCCGTGTACTTCTTACCAATAATTGCTGCCCTAATTCTTTTTCTAATTCGTTAATATGCTTCGTAATAGTCGATTGTGAAAAATGCAATTGCTTTGCAGCTTCAGAAAAACTATGACGCTGTACAACTGTAATAAATGATTGTAACTGTGAAAAATTCATTTGTCTATAAACACTATACCTGTATTATGTAACAGTAATTTCCTTTCATAAAATATTCATTGCTTGAATTGTAACATATACGACTTGTATTTTCCATATTCTAATATTATTGAGAAAAGGCCGGAATCTATCCGACCTTTCCTTTTCTCCTATTCACTTCACCATATACACTGCTCTCAAATACCGTTCTATTTTGTAACTACAATATGTACAGTACTCTTACTAATTCCAAACTGTTTTGCCGTCTGCCTCACCGTTGCGTTATTTTCTATAATATAATTTGCAATCTCCACGGCTCTTTTTGCAATATAATCCTTCAAAAAAATCCCCCTGCAAACATTGTTTTTACAATGTATGCAGGAGCCGTTTATAAATATTCGATAATTTCTTTTTCCTCATATACTTTGAATCAAAAGCAGGAGTCTTCTCATGCTAAGATAAACTATAATAAAAAACAATTTTCACAAGTTTATCTGCCGGCACGATCATAATCTCTTTCGTCGAACACATCAAGTCCCGGAAATCTTGTATCACACTCTCCTCCACATACTCATTGATTATCATGGCATCGCCGGTAAATTCAATTGTTCCTACATATCCTTTTTCAGAATCTATCTCCACATTTAAGAAGAGTTCCTGTGCCACATGAAGTGCTTTCTTTGCCATTTTTTCAAAATGTTTTACTCGTTCCTGACTTATATTGTTCAGCTTCGCATCTATTTTCATTTTCGTCATTTCAACTATGACCTGTGCCTCCATCAGTTTCTGTTTTTTATCCCTAATTTGTTCTTCCTCACTCATTTTACACATCTTTGCCTTGACTTTCTCTTCAATAATCCTGTCACTCATCTTAGATTCCTCATAATAAAGCCTTCTAATTTTCATTCAAAAATACTCCCTTTTGATAAATATAGTGTACTTATTTTAAGTCCATTTATGACATCATAACACTTTCTATACTTAAAATGAACTTATTGTACAAACTTAAATATGTACTCATTTTAAGTAGGAAGGATGTATTATGGAAAAAGAGAAACATTTAGGATTGCGAATAGATGCAGAAACACATCAGAAATTAAAAAGCCTGGCTGAATTTGATGGCCGTTCTATCAACGGTGAGGTTCTTTATTTAATTCGTCAGGCCATCATCCAACATGAGCAGCAGCAAGGACCATTAAAATAAATCTAATAAATACCATTCTCTTCCATATTTTGGACTAATTTTAGTCCCATTATATCATTTTCAACCGCTATGATAAACAGAATAGGACTAATTTTAGTCCACTTTTTTGAGGATGATATTATGGAACAAAAGATAAAACAATCTAATGCAAATATTGGAAAGAATATAAGGGAAATACGTTTAAATGCTGGCATTGGCCAAACGGAATTGGTTGGCCAGTTGCAGCTTCATGATGTAAATATGACTCGTGAGACCCTGGTTAAAATCGAACGCGGAATTCAACATATTACTGTCTCCCAGCTAAAGGGAATACGTGACTGTCTGAATACTACTTATGATGAATTATTAAAATAGAGTTACTACGACGAATCTTAACGCATAGTTCTGTCCTCATCTCAATTCCTTTAAATTCTCCCCAAATCAGGTGTCCACAAGGAGCAATCTCCCGGTACCGCGGCATTTTTCGAAGGATATGCCATTGATACTCCGTCTTATTCTGCCCCAGTCTTAGCAATACATATTGTATGTAGTCTTATTGTAACGCAGCTGAGCCCCAAAATCATTCAATTCATAATTGAATTAACTCTTACGATGGCTCAACAAAAAAGCAGCCTTAAGCTGCCTCTTCCTTTAATTTCATATAATATAACAGAATTCTGTCGGGTATCTTCTCCCATTTTATTTCATAACGATTATCTACATACATTATACCAGGATGTTCTTCCTGCTGACCTACGATCAGCGAGTCCATTGAAACATTCAGCAGCCTGCTTAAGCGATACAGATTATCCAGACTCGGAAGACTTTTTCCTGAAAACCATGCGTAAACAGCCTGAAAAGATCCAACGAGTAACTTCTCTTGAATATCTTTCACGGATATATTTCTTACCTTGCACATTTCTTTAATTTTATGCCCTGTTTTTTTAATATCAATTTCCTGCATTCGCTTTCTCCTTTTCGCCTAAAAGCATTATCTTCTTTTTATTAGATCATCCAATTCCTGCATTTCATCCTCTTTGTTTAACTGAAGTATATCATCTATATATTTATAATTCAATCCAGACATCAGAAAAGGGGAAATTCTAATTTCATTTTCTTTTATTGATATATTTCCATTCCCGTAAAAAGACGGATTCATCATTTTCCGCTTTCTTTTTAACACTTCATACTGTATAATGGGGCCACTATCCAAAACTTTTTAACATTTTTACTTGAATACCATGAAGGGAGATGAAAATAATATGAAAGAAAAAATCAACAATCTATGCAGCAAAGTTCAGTTTCTTTCGGGGGCATGGCTAAAGCTGATCGCCATCACATCCATGCTTATTGACCATGTAAACAAAGCACTGATTTATCCAAATCTGACTTCAAATGACGGAGTCCTTACTGTTGTGAGTAATCTATTTGACATTATCGGCAGAATTGCATTCCCATTGTTTTGTTTTTTGCTGGTTGAAGGTTATTTCAAAACCCGAAGCCGAAAGAAATATCTGTTTAATTTACTGTTATTCGGTGTAATATCAGAAGTACCTTTTGATATGTTTACAACGGCATGTTTTTTTAATATGAACTGGAATAACGTCATGTTCACTCTGGCGTTTGTTCTCATGACAATATGGAGTATAGACATTTTAAAAGAAAAAATGCAGAAGCTGCCAAAAGTGCTTTGGTATTTTGTATCGTGGATTATTATTATCATAATGTGCATAGCTGCCATATATTTGAGTCTTGATTATGAGCACCACGCTATTTTAATCGGTTATTTCTTTTATCTGTTCCATGATGTGCCGCTCTTTGCCATTCCTTTTGGTTACGCCTCCATGTATACACAGCCTTGGTCACTTTTAGGCTTTGGTCTGACACTTACATATAATGGCGAGCGTGGCAAACAGAATAAAATGCTTAACTATTGGTTTTATCCTGCCCATTTGCTCATCCTTGGAATACTCCGCCTTTACCTTGGTATTTAGTACAATGAAATACCATCGCTGCTCCGTTACACTCTTAAGGACTTATTATATCATAAAAATTTTATAATTGTACCCTGCAAATTGTGCTACAATACAATTGTTCACCAATTTAAGAACAGGAGGAGATTTCATGATGGGAAATGAATTATTAAAAGAGGCTGCCGAACTGCAGGGACAACTTGTTGAATGGAGAAGATCGCTTCATCAGATTCCGGAGACGGGAACAACTCTCCCTCAGACAATTGCATTTATCAAAGCGAGATTAGACGAGATGGGAATTTCATACAAAGTATACGAAGATATTTCATGCATTGAAGCAACGATCGGTTCGGGGGAAAAGTGCTTCATGCTCCGCAGTGATGTAGACGCACTTCCTGTGACGGAGGAAGCTGATGTACCGTTTAAATCCACCAATGGCTGCATGCACGGATGTGGTCATGACATGCACGGAACTTTCTTACTGGGTGCGGCAAAGCTCTTAAAAGCGCATGAAGATGAATTAAAAGGAACGGTTAAATTGTTATTCCAGTCAGGAGAGGAAGTATTCCAGGGTGCTAAAAAAGCTGTAGCGGCAGGTGTGCTGGAGAATCCGCATGTGGATGCTGCCTTTGCAATGCATGTAATCGCAATCATTCCGAAGGGTATTATCATGACCGGCAAAGAGCCAATGTCTTCTGTAGACGGTTTTAAAATCACACTGATCGGTCATGGCGGACACGGCTCTATGCCGGAAGCTTGTGTTGATCCGATCAACGCAGCCGTTCAGGTCTATCTTGCCCTTCAGTCACTGATCGCACGTGAGATCGGCGGAACGGAAGAAGCTGTTCTTACAATCGGCCAGCTTGCTGCAGGCGATGTATCGAATGTAATTCCTGAGCGTGCCGTTCTTCAGGGAACTCTTCGTACCTTTAAGAAAGAGGTTCGCGAAAGACTTGTTAAACGAATTGAAGAGGTTGCCAAAGGTGTTGCCATGACTTACCGCTGCCAGATGGAATATGAAACCTTAAGTTCGTGCCCAAGTGTCGTTACAGATGATGCCGTAACTGCTCTGGTAGAGGATACCGTTAAATCCATGCTGCCGCAGATTCAGGTCATTCGTGGCGGCCACGGAATGGGCTCAGAAGATTTCGCTGAAATTACCGATAAAGTGCCTGGTTCTTACTACATGATCGGTGCCGGACCGGAAGATCCTTCCAAACGTGTTGGGCAGCACAATCCAAAGGTTTTATTTAACGAGGATATCTTATCCACAGGTGCGGCAATCTACGCTCAAGTAGCAATGAACTGGCTGGACAAGAACGCATAAATTCTTTGTAATTTGAATAAAAAAATATTTCCTTGCAGGCCATTTTGAATCATGGCTGCAAGGAAATTTTTATTTACCGGTCTTCTCTCCCCTCATTTTTCCTTTCGTCATATCCTGCATGGTTTATAACTCAAATCCAAAGTATTTTACTGCATTATTATAAGAAATTCCGCATACGATCTTTTCCAATGCCTTGTAGTCCGCCGGGTATTCTCCGTTTTCTCCCCATCCTCCGATCAGTTCGCGCATGATTCTATGGAAATACTCATGTCTTGTGTAGGACAGGAAGCTTCTGGAATCTGTCAACATTCCCACAAAGTTTCCGAGCAGCCCGAGATTTGCCAGGGATGTCATCTGCGCGATCATTCCCTGCTTGTGATCGTTGAACCACCATGCACTTCCCTGCTGGATCTTGCCGGCAACCTCTGTTCCCTGGAAACATCCGAGGATCGTTCCGATCGCCTCATTATCATTCGGATTCAGGGAGTAGAGAATCGTTTTCTGAAGTTCATCCGTCGCGATCAGTGAATTCAGGGAATCTGCCGTCTCGGAACTTGGCGCATGGGAGAAATAGGGACGTTGCATCTTGACACGATGTTGGGGGCAAAAGCCATGTCTTTAAACAAATGTATTAATTGTTTGTGAATTGCACGAAATATTACGTCAAAATCCTTTGCAACGTCCCTATTTCTCTCCTTCCGGAAAGATAATCTTGAATACAAAGAAGAAGATTACCATGGAAACTCCACCTGTAATGAAGGTTACGAGCAGATTATAAACTGCAGGCGGAACATATGCTGATGCGATCGGCATCCATAAATTATTGAATCCGTTACATACCAGCGATATTACTACCCATGCGATAAAGTACCACATTGCCTGGTAAAAAGGATTTCCTTTACTCTTAAAAGTGATATTTCTCTGCAGAGGAAAATTAATGCATTGCGCAAGAAACGAACCCGTTTCGTAACTGATAAAATATCCAAGTCCGCCCCCTATCATAACCGCTCCGCTGGCATCACGAAGTACGTTATATCCCAAAAGGCTCCATGTAAAATCCACTCCGAAGAGATGCATTTCTTTCTGTGGCCACATGAATTCTGTTCCGGCAAGGCCGATTCCGAGGATCCCCGGCATGAATGTGAAGACCAGATACTGGAATACGGTAACGCCCATGCTGAACACAAAGAAGTAAAAAATCTGATATACCCATTTTGCCAGTTTGGGATGTTTTTCTTCAAATCCACCCCAAATGCTCATCCATTTTTCTTTCAAATTACCCATTTTTATACCTCACTTTTACTTACGGGAAATTTTTGCTGTGTAGGCTTTATTTTCCTTTGAATTTTTAAAGAAGCCTGATATGATCTGTTTCATTCCCCGGAAGAAATGTCCGTTGACTGCTGTCACCATTCCTCTGACCATGTCCATGCTTACCATTCCGTTTGTCATTTTGGCAATTCCACGGAACGGCATATTGTAAATGAAGAGAATATTCAGATCCGGTTTTCCTTTCTCTTCACTTTTTTTCTTAAGGTTGGTTAATATCTTATATATCAGGCGTGCGGCCGGACTCTTTGCGTAATACATCTGACAAATCGCATCGTTCATTCCCAATTCTCCGCCCCATTTTCCGTCCGGAATCTCATGCCCGAGAAGTTTTTTGAAGAGCATTGACCTCCCTTTTCGTGTATAATGAGTTCACCACAAATCCATTACCTCGAAAGGAGCCAATGCTCATGGACATTATACAATACTTACTCTCAATTATTCAATATCTTTACCAGCAAAACTGCTGGCTTCTCAACTTTATCTGCAGATACATTCCTCTTAAGCAATGGGCTTTTGATGATTCCCATTCTCCCAAATACCAAAAGTTCAAGATTGATGAACTCCCTCTGATCACCGACTTCCGCCAGGACTGGACTTACAAGGATCTAATCCCTTACCACGAAAAACGTTATGGTAAGAAGATTCGCCCTGTCATCCGCCGATCAGAATGTAATATTCCTGATGACTGCACCTGCCCCCGCTGCAATGCACCGAAACCATTCCTATACAAAAACAACGGTTCCAAAGGTCAGCTGCTCTGTAAGGTCTGCGATGCAAGGTTCTCCCCGGATGCAAGTCGATTCTCCTCTGTGAAACTACGCTGTCCGCACTGTGGCAATACTCTAGTCCCAAAGAAAGACCGCAAGCACTTTATCGTCCATAAGTGTGTCAATCCCAAATGCCCTTACTATCTCCACAACCTCAAAAAAGTGGATAAGGAAGATCTAAAAGAGGATTACGGCAAAAATAAATATAAGCTCCACTATATCTACCGTGAGTTCACGATGGATTTTTTCAGCATGGATTTGTCTACCCTGCCAAAGAATGCCTCTTCCTTGAAATTCAGCAAGCACAACGCGCATGTCATGTCCTTATGTCTGACTCTTCATGTTAACCCCGGTCTTTCCCTGCGCAAAACTTCTCAGGCTCTCAAAGACCTATATAACATCAGCATCTCCCATCAGCAGATCGCCAACTACTGCAAGACTGCCGCCGTCTGCATCAAACCTTTTGTTGATCAGTATCCCTACGAAAAGGGGGATGTGTTCACAGCTGACGAAACCTACATAAAAATCCGTGGTATCAAGACCTACATCTGGCTCATCATGAATGCCGCCACCCGATCCATCATCGGCTACCAGGTTTCTGACAATCGTGGTGCCGGTCCCTGCATCCTCGCCATGCGTATGGCTTTTCAGGGGCTTGCAAAGCTTCCGGAAAACTTTAAATTTATCGCTGACGGATACAGCGCCTACCCACTTGCCGCAATGGAATTCGGAAAGAAGTTCGGAAAAGACTTTACATTCAAAATCACTCAGGTTATTGGACTTACCAACGACGATGCTGTTTCTACAGAACACCGACCATTCAAACAAATGATTGAACGGCTGAACCGCACCTATAAGGCTTCTTATCGTCACACAAATGGTTTTGACAACATCGACGGTGCCAACTACGACCTTGCTCTCTGGGTTGCTTACTATAACTTCCTTCGTCCGCACAAACACAATAAATACAAAGTTCTAAACGAAGTGGATCTGTTGCAAGGTGCTGACAACATGCCAGGTAAGTGGCAGCTTCTCATCTTCCTTGGCCAGCAGACCATCCTGAAACAACAACACGGTGAAGCCGTTAACTGTTCTTAGATTCCGAGCCGGAAGGAAAAACAGCCACCGGAAGCCCTGCTTCCGGCTTTGCCCTTGATGGCACACCAAAACAATGCTACAATGCTGTGAATCAGACGGAGAAAACTAACTGTTCTTGAGTTCTTCGCCGTCGGTAGGACGTTCAGAGCATTGTTTTGGTGCGCCGTCAAGGGTGGCGTACACTACCAATCACTAACATATCTGCAATTTTCAAGGTTCATCTGAGCCTATTTTTATTACTCAGTTTTTTCATAGATTACTTGACACTACCATTAATTGATCCAGAGAAAGGCCAAACACTCTGGAAATCGTAATGATCATTTCCAGATCGGGAAGATTCTTATTGTTCTCCCAGTTTGAGACGGCCTGCCTGGATACATTCAGCTTTGCCGCCATCTGCTCCTGTGTCAGTTTGGCGTCTTTCCGAATCTGTCTGATCTGTTTCCCGAAATCCATCGTTCTTCCTCCTCTCTACGTTTCAATCTTACCCTTTGGCGTACCGTTTTATCAAGTAAGCCACTCTTGCATCGCCGATTTCCGGCGCTTTCGTCACTTGCGTGGTTCCTCAATCCGTATAAATACAGCTAAACCATTCTGCCCTGAATCCTCTCCACCAACTTCTTATAATAACACTGTACTCTTTTAGCAAAATTCCTCTTCCCATCATTTCTCTTCAACTCTCTATTCCCACACAGCATATCATCGATCGGCACCTGCAGTAGTTCACTCAGCGCATAAAGATTATCGATGGTGGGCATACTGCTGCCATCCAGCCAGTGATAGACACTCTGCGCACTGCCAAGTCCAAGGTATTCCTTAACATTTTTCACATTCAATCCTCTTTTTTTCATAAGAGCCTTGATTCTTCTTCCTGTTTTTACTTTATCTATTGTTGGATATGAATACAAATATGTCCCTCTTTTCATTGAACTTATCGTTTAAATGTCAAAGCAAACTTCTTTTATCTTCTCCAGATTCTTCACCGTCTCATCGTATCCATACTGATAGATCCTGTCGATTTTCTCCAGATCTTTTTCAAATGAATCAATCTGTACTTCTTTCGTCGGCCTTAAGATCACGGCTCTTCCTTCCCGCTCCAGCTTCTCGCAGTAGGCAACCGTCTCATTATACATCATGTGCCTTGTCATCAGCGGACGCACCAGTTTAGGGAACTTCTTGCGGAGCGCCTTCGCTGCCGCGACATTCGCCTTTGACAGTGTTTTTATATATCCTTTCGGCCTTGTAAGAACGATCAGCATCTTCGGATGTCCGTCCGCCTCCGCCTTGCGCACCGGAATCGGATCACAGATCCCGCCGTCATAATACTTCTTCCCATTCAGTTCAATTGCCGGGAACACGAACGGGATCGCGCAAGTTGCCTTGAGCATGCCACAGGTCTCTTCCAGATCTTTTCCATCCAGATATTCCGCTTCCCCGGTTTCGGCATTCGTAACGCCCACACGCACTTCTGTCGGATTGTTCCGGTAAGTCTCCCAATCAAACGGATAAATCTCTTTCGGTATGGTCTCATATGCATACTTCAGGCCAAACAGGCTTCTGTCCGTCAGGTAATTCCGAAGCCCCACATACCGTTTGTCATGTCGGTGATTCATCAGAATATGATAGTTTCTCTTTTTCTGCTTTGAAACATACGAAACTCCATCGGTGATCCCCGCCGAAACTCCAATTACATAATCAAAATTTACATCGTTATCCAACAGTGCATCCATGACACCGCAGGAAAATATAGGTCGGAAGGTTCCCCCTTCCAGTATCAGTGCGTTCATTTTCTGTCATTTCTCCTTCGTTATAGCCGAGCAGCTATTTCTTAGCCCCTCTGCCCTTCCTTATTTCAAGATAAATTGTCTATTCTCCACTTCTTCAACCGGGTCATACTGGTCTAGCGAACGATCCATAATCAGATTAACTGCCAGTGAAATACACAAGACTCGCCGTCCTACTTGAACAGTATAACATTTATAAAACATAATAAAAACAAAATTTCTGTGAAATCTTTTCGGACTGACACACATATTTCCTCTGTGAAAGACATATTCTGTAACAGCCTACAGCAAAAAGGAGGTCTTTGGAAATGAATCCTGTGATTGGAATTCTGACATGTGGAATGAAGGATAAACAACATTTTGTACCAGACAGCTATGTGACTGCCATCCGGCTCTCAGGCGGACTTCCCATACTGATCCCCGTATTTCCGCCGGGCTGGGATGTCACCGGTATTCTTTCACTCTGTGACGGTTTTCTTCTTCCAGGAGGCGGCGATTTCACACCACTTCTTTTCGACGAGAATCCTCTCCCGGGTATCGGAGAAACAAACCTGGAACTGGATGTATTCCAAATTCATTTCACAGAAGAAATTTTAAAATTACGAAAACCACTATTAGGTATCTGTCGTGGTATGCAGCTTATAAATCTAGCTGCCGGAGGAACCATATATCAGGATCTCTCACTCCAGCCCGGAACTCCATTTCTGCATACGCAAACCTCGCAGAACAGAAGTGATGTCAGTCATCAGGTATTTATTGAAAAAGAAAGTCTTCTGCACACGATCACAGGAGACTCTCTTTATACCAACAGTTTTCATCATCAAAGCATACATCTGACCGGAGAAAATGTGATTGCCTGCGCACATACCTCAGACGGAACGGTAGAAGCTATAGAACTTATTGGACATCCCTTCGCCGTAGGAGTACAGTGGCATCCGGAAGCCATGTTCTTCCATTCTTCGGCCATGAGGAAATTATTTTCCTACTTTGTCCGGAAGGCGTTACAATTGGCACGTAGCCCGCAGTAAATGCTAGCTACTGTGTGAAACATAATTGGAAAACATCTAATCAGTAGATAAACCTAAAAATTCCTATAGCATTTCCTAATTCTATGTGATACAATTTCTTCAAAGCATTAAATCAGATTCTTTTATGCGTAATCATCGCATCTGAACATTCTTGAAATTTTCTAATTCATGAAATCTCGATGCTTTTATTCCCATACAACAGCAGAGAGGTTTCAAAGGAAACGGCTTTCGGTATTCTGTTTTTTGGCCTCCTGCACAATTTCAAAGGAGGTTATTATATGAACAAAACAGGAAAAAACGAGCTCCAAAACAGCTTCCAGACAGAAACGGTCCCTGCGGAAGCTGCGCAGGTGCAGCCCCATGCAAACCGCATCTATAAAGCCAGAATCTTCGAGATGTTGTTTAGTGATAAGAAAGAACTGCTTGGACTTTATAATGCAACTGGAAAGACCAATTACACAGACCCAGAACTGTTGGAAATTAACACACTGGAAAATGCAATCTATATGGCAATGCACAATGATATCTCATTTATCATTGATTCCAGATTGTCACTGTATGAGCACCAATCCACTTATAGCCCGAACCTTCCGCTTCGATATCTGATGTATATAGCAGACTTATATTCAGTTCTTACCAGGAAAGAAAATTTATACAGACATAAGGCAGTTATGATTCCTGTTCCATTTTTCGTAATATTCTACAATGGCGAAGAGCAATTGCCTGACAGGGTTCTGCTGCCACTGTCAGACTTGTTCAAAACTCCGGAGTCGTTTCTGAACAATGAGGAATATAAAGAACTATATCCTGCACTGGAATTGAAAGCTCTTCTTTTGAACATCAATCCGGGACATAATCAGGAACTTATGAATTCTTGCAAAACGGTGACATGCTCCCACTACTTAAGCCCTAAAGCTTTGAAGTAGGGGCTTCTTACTCAATAACCCGATAGGGCTAAGTATCAATAAGCTATCCCCGCGTGCCCCGCGGTTCTT
>NZ_JBQHTK010000010.1:0-78769 GCF_052065755.1 Bariatricus sp. HCP28S3_D3
CCACTCAGTCACTATTACCATCATCCGAAGAATCGAGTAAAAGTGCTTCGTTCGACTTGCATGTGTTAGGCACGCCGCCAGCGTTCATCCTGAGCCAGGATCAAACTCTCGTTATAAAGTGTTTGTATCCAGTCCAGAATCGCTTGGCAATTCTGTTCCTTCTTACTGTTTTTAGGTTTGTTAAATCTGTCGATTCAACCGTTCTTGAAAAATCTCTTAAAGAATTTTCAGGGTTGTTGTCTATTGTTTAGTTATCAATGTTCTTTGTGTTTTGCTTGTCTCTTGCGAGTCAGCTTTTGTATAATACCATGTGTGTCGTTTAATGTCAAGTATATTTTTCAACTTTTTTTACATTTTTTTGACTTGATTTTTACATACACAATATATGTAAATATATCCTTCACATTTCACATCATACAGCTTTACAAGCGAACGGAGAAAGAGGGATTTGAACCCTCGCGCCGCTATTAACGACCTACTCCCTTTCCAGGGGAGCCCCTTCAGCCTCTTGGGTATTTCTCCAAAACGTCCGAGAAATAATATACACGAACTCAGCAATTTTGTCCAGTATTTTTTTTCATTTTTTAATTATTCTACATCTCTCGATTTGCTTCGCAATTTTCTGTCTATTCACTATTCTATTAATATCATTGCACTTTTTCCAAAAGGGTACAAAGTAATTTGCATTCAATTATCATTTTAAGAATGTAAAAAGCACATCCATCCTTTAGATAAATGTGCTTTTCTCTCAACGCAGAGGGTGGGATTCGAACCCACGCGCCCTCTCGGACAAACGGTTTTCAAGACCGCCTCGTTATGACCACTTCGATACCTCTGCATCTATTAAATTGTTTCGCTGTATCAGCGACAATTGGAATTATAGCATAACTGCTTCTTTAATGTCAATAACTTATTTCAAATTTTTTAATTTATTTTTTCGATTAATGAAAGCTTCTGCCACAGGCAGATCCTCCGGCGTTGTAATCTTTATATTCTCATACGATCCCTCAATCAATTTAACCGGAATTCCAAGCATTTGTTCAACCACCATTGCATCGTCGGTGACTTGAATACATTCCTTTTTCATCAATCGAAAATATGCTTCTTTGATCAATGGAGCTTCAAACACCTGTGGTGTCTGTACCAGCCAAAGCGTTTTTCTGTCAGGAGTCTCTTTTGCAAATCCGTCTGCATCCACCACTTTTATTGTGTCCTTAGACGGCATTCCCGCCACACACGCCCTATGTTTACGCACTGCCTCATATGTTCTCTCAATAATTCCTTCATCCACAAACGGGCGCGCACCATCATGAATGAATACATATCCATCCCGATTAGGTACTTTCATTTCTTCCCTGTCCATAGCAAGCAGTGCACGATATACCGATTCATATCGCTCTTTTCCACCGATAGTAATCAAGTCCACTTTGTCAAAGTTATATTTTTCCACAATCTCTTTCCGGCAATATTCAGTCTGTCCTTCACCGACAACCACAATAACGTCATCGATGATTTCAGATTCTTCGAAAGCAGCGAGTGAATAATAAAGCACAGGCTTTCCCGCAATCTCCAGATATTGTTTCTGAACTTTTGTCCCCATACGGCTACCCTGTCCTGCCGCCAGGACGATCGCTGTACAGCGTTTTTTTGTATTGTGTTCCTGTTCCATGCCAGCTCCTTCTCATTATTTGCTTCCTAGCACACCGAATAATATGAAACAATCATATTTCCATATATCTTTTTCGTTCAAAAAGCCTTATCTTTCTCCAAGTCTCAGATTAGGAACTGCATTCAGATCCCATCCGTGCCTGGTTCCTGCGAGATATTCATAATATGCTGCAGCTCCAATCATAGCCGCATTGTCCGTACACAGAATCGGAGATGGGTAATAGAATTCAATTCCATTTTCTTCACATGCCCGCTTCATTGCCGTGCGCAGAGTGCTGTTCGAAGCCACTCCTCCCGCAATCGCCAGTTTATTTAATCCATATTCTTTTACCGCATGCATAGCATTTCCCACGAGCACATCAGTAACTGCTTTCTGGAAAGACGCCGCAATATCAGCACGGTTGTATTCAATTCCTTTCATCTGACATCCATTTATATAATTAAGTACAGAAGACTTCACCCCGCTGAAACTGAAATCATACGGCGAATCTTCGATATGTGCTCTTGGAAATGGAATCGCATCCGGATTTCCTTCTCTCGAAAGCTTATCAATCTTCGGGCCTCCCGGATATCCCAGGCCAATCGCTCTTGCCACTTTATCAAAAGCCTCCCCTGCAGCATCGTCTCTCGTCCGTCCGAGGATTTCATAGGTACCATAGTCTTTTACACAAACAAGATGCGTATGCCCTCCAGAAACCACCAGGCATAAAAAGGGTGGTTCCAGTTCTTTATTCTCTATATAGTTTGCAGAAATATGCCCTTCGATGTGATGTACTCCTATCAAAGGCAGTTTTTTCGCATATGCGATCGCTTTTGCTTCTGCGACACCGACAAGAAGCGCCCCGACGAGTCCCGGACCGTATGTCACGCCAATTGCATCAATGTCATCCAACGTTACATTCGCCTCTGACAATGCTTCCTCTATTACCTGATTAATCTTCTCAATATGTTTTCTGGATGCGATCTCCGGTACAACTCCTCCATATAATTTATGGAGATCAATCTGGGACGAAATCACGTTCGACAGAACTTCCCTTCCGTTTTTTACGACCGCAGCTGCAGTCTCATCGCAGGAACTTTCTATTGCCAAAATCTTAATTTCTTTATTTTCTGTTTCCATCTGCTTCTCTTCTTTCTTTTCAGGTAGCCTTACACTATCCATTCATTTATCTTTTACAGCACCATTACTTATTCCGGAAAATCCAATTCCGTCGTCATTCTGTCCTTTCCGGCTATTGCACGCGGGAAAATAGTTCTCACATCATCCATATATTCTTCCGGTCTGGTAAGCGACGGACTGTAATGTGTCAGCCACATTTCTTTTACTTCAGCATCTCTTGCAATTTCCGCAGCTTCATAGAATGTCATATGTTTGTATTCCACCGCTTTCGCTGCTTTCTCCTTTTCTCCATACATGCCTTCACATATGAACAGATCTGACCCTTTTGCATGCTGTCGGATTGAATCTGTAGGACGAGTATCGGTACAATAAGTCAGTTTGATTCCCTTTCTGGGCGGTCCAAGCACCATATCGGGTGTCAGTTTCCTCCCTTCCAGCTCGAGATTCTCACCTCTCTGCAAATGTTTCCAATATTCTTTCGGAATCTCCTGTTCCATAGCCCGCTGAACATCAAACTTTCCTGCACGGTCGATTTCTATCGTATAACCATAGCAAATCACATTATGTCTGACCCGAAAAGCAGTGAGGCGGTATCCGTTGAGTTCAAAGCTCTGCTCCGGCTCTGTTATTTCAATAAACTTCAGTTCAAAAGGCAGTTCCGGTGCAATAACCCTCAGCGAATTCACCACTCTTTCGAGCCCTTTTGGCCCAATCAAAGTGAGTGGCTCTGTCCGGTCTGCATTTCCCATTGTAAGAAGAAGTCCCGGAAGGCCGCTGATATGATCACCGTGATAATGTGTAAAGCATATCACATCAATTGGTTTAAAGCTCCATCCCTTTTCTTTCATCGCAATCTGTGTGCCTTCGCCGCAATCAATTAAAAGCTGGCTTCCATTAAATCGGATCATCAAGGCCGTCAGCCAACGATATGGCAACGGCATCATTCCGCCGGTTCCCAACAAACATACATCTAACATGTTCTCTCCTATTCTATTTCTACCGGAATCGCAAAAGAGCCGACCAGCTTGTCGTAGCACGCCTCACAAAGGTCAAAACGATGCACCTCATTGTCCTTCTCAGAGAAATATCCCCATCGTTTTTCAACACTCAGTACATCCTCTTTTCCAATTCCATCTATGACTTCAATTTCTTTTTTACACATATTACAGATAATTCTGCGAATTTCTTTTTTCTTTTCATTACAAATCTCATACTGACGCATCATGTTCCTCCATAGTATCCCCTTCAAATACCGCCTGCTCATCTCGCTCGGCATATCCGGGAAGTATTCTGTATTACGCTTTCATTATATCGCCAGCATGATCGTTTTTCCATCGGAAACCACTGCATGTTTATGCTAAAAATTCCACTTGACACATTCGTTTATTCCGCAAGTTTTGAAATCAGCACATCCCTGCTCATAAGGATCGCATCTTCCGGTGCCGTTCCTCCATAATAATTCCTGCGTATCCCATCCACCTGAAAATGATTTTTTTCATAAAAGCGAATTGCTGTCCGGTTGCTCTTTCTGACATCCAGCAGAATTCTTCCCAGTCCTTTTCTTCGGCAGATATCCATCATATTTTCAAACAGGTTCTGGCCAATCCCTCTGCATCTGGCATCTTCCGCAACTGCAATTCGTGCGACTTCACATTCATCCAGAACAAAATAACAAATGAAATACCCCAAAACGATATCACAGCACTTTGCCGCAACACAAAAAGTATGATCCTGTTGCAAAGTATTTTTTATCTCTTTTTCACTCCAGGGATCTGGGAATACAGCATATTCCAACTGGGCAATCCGGTATATTTCGTCTGTATCCGATGCTGAAAGTTCTTTAAAAGTCCATTCATCAGCCATTAGCAGTTACTCTCCGTGTTCTTTTTCGCCAGTTCACGTTCCGCTCTTTCGCGCTCTGCCTGCGAAAGTCTCAAATAATCAGGCTTATGCTCTGCCGCCGTCTCCACCCTGCCCGTTCGATAATAATCCATTGCCAGTGTTCCAAGCGCTGCCGCCCTTTGCTGATTCATATGAGCAGGCGCAAAAGAAATTTTATAATTAACAAGCAACTCATTCTGTAATCTTTCACGATGAACAGGGACCCCGTCTCCGAGGAAAATGATTCCCCTGTCATTTGGAAATCTGCACAGTCTCTCTGCCAGTTCTTCAATTCCCACAGCCATCTGAGGCTCTATTATGTTCAGTTTTTCATCTTCGAATTCATAAATTCCGGTATACACCTGATTTCTTCTTGCATCCATGATCGGGCATACAATCTGATCTGTATAACACAGGTTGTATGCAAGTGCATCTACTGTCGGCACATGAATCAGGGGCTTTTCAAGCGCAAGCCCCAGCCCTTTTGCAGTTGCCGAGCCTATTCTAAGTCCGGTAAATGAACCCGGTCCTCCTGCCACAGCAATCGCGTCAACCGAACCAAGCTCCAGCTCTGTCATGCGCACAATCTCATCCAACATCGGCAAAAGCGTCTGTGAATGTGTCTTTTTATAATTGATCGTATACTCCGCAACCGTTTTCCCGACTGCCTTTTCGTCTTGTTCCACCACTGCTACCGTTGCAACAAGCCCGGAACTGTCAATCGCCAATATCCGCATCATTCAACCTCTTTTCTATCGTTCTTCCACCGTAATCCTGCGGAATTCAAATCCATTTTTCAAATCCTTCTCAATGATGATCTCTGTCCGTTTCTCAGGCAGAATCTCTTCAATCAAATTTGCCCATTCAATCAGGCTCACTCCATCACCATATATATAATCGTCAAAACCAATCTCATCCATCTCCTCAACATCACCGATGCGATATACATCGAAATGATAAAACGGAAGACGCCCCTCTTCGTATACCTGTACAATGGTAAATGTAGGACTGCTGACAGGCTCTTTGATTCCAAGCCCTTTTGCCATCCCCTGAGTAAAAACCGTTTTCCCGACACCCAGATCTCCGATCAATGTATATACCTGACCGGCTCTGGCTTCTTTCCCTATCTTCTCACCGAGCAAAAAAGTCTCCTTTGCACTTCTAGTCTCTATTACCATACTGCTTCTCTCCGTTTCAATCTGTTGTTAATCCGCGCTGACATGACGTATTTTCACTTTTCTTGGAGACATATGCGTGGAGATCATCTTCACAGCTGCCGCATACTGTTCGCCCAATGCTTCTTTTGGAAAAATCAGCGCTCTCACTTTCGTGACATATAAAATAATAGATGTATCTGTTGAAACTGCTTTCTGAAAATTCCCCCATTCGTTCAGCGTACTTTGATCTTCCTGAGAAATCTGAACGCCCTCTTCCGTCAATTCATAAGTGATCGGCTTCTGGAACATGGGTGATTTTTTAACCTGTTCGGAAGATTTTGCCTTCATATTCAGCGGCGTTCCCACTAAGAAGAATATCGCAATCAAGAAAAATGTAGCTGCCGCCGGATACACCCCGTTCATCGTCTGTCGGATTCCCAGATACAGCGTAATCCCTCCCAGAATCACTCCCATTATTCCATTCAGACTCGTATACGTAGTATGAAGCATAAAATCATACATCGCTTTTTCCGTCATTTTCACATCAAATTTAACCGTCATCTCACTACCTCCCGACGTTTTATCCTGTTTTCCGTCTGCGTTATTCCGATTATAACACACTGACTTTTCCGAAACAATCCCAATTCCTTCAAAAAGGCACAAGTTGGTTCCAACTTCTTCGTCGCTCACAGCATTATGGACATTTTCAAAACTTTATTCTATACTGTCATTAATCGCACAAATATTTCTATTTCAAATTACATATTTTACAGCAAAAACACATGGAGGCAATTATGGAATTATTATTAAGCAACCAGACAGAATGTCAGCGCGTGGAAGTATATAACGAATATCTTCGGAAGATTCCGGAATTACTTAAACAGTTGGATACAGTCGAGAAAATGTATCAGAAGGCGCTTTTAGAAGAGGAAATGCTGAAAGGGAAGGAGGAAAACAACCACAGTGTAATCCTGTATCATGAACGTCTGGAACGCATCAAAAAGCAGTGTGAAGAGCGCTCAGCCGATATCCGCCAGCAATGCCGGCTTATTTTTGAACTGAAAGATCAAATCGAAAAAGAAAGCAGTGCACTTAAGGCACTGCTTCCACACTAAACTTTTATTCCCGTCCCATTTTCAGAATCGGACTAATCTTTTTATAAATCAGAAATACGATCAGCGATACCAGAACACCCTTCAGCAAATTGAATGGTGCGACTGCAAACACAACGAACGTAAAAAGACTCGTAATATTTGCATTTACCGCAGTTCCCATTCCCACCAGTGCATCGATCGGCATATTAAACGCCTTCGCATAGGTCGGAATCAGGACATACGCATTTAAAAAACATCCGGCAAACGTCATAAACAAGGTTCCAGTCAGCATTCCGATGATTGCACCTGTTCTTGTATGGAATTTGCGGTAAATATAGGAAGCCGGAAGGCAGAATGCACATCCAATCAGGAAATTGGCAAGTTCGCCTACTCCTGCGGTTGTCGATCCATTGATCAGGAAGTTAAGCAAAATCTTCACCAACTCAATCAGCACACCGGCAACCGGCCCCATAGTAAAGGCTCCGATCAATACCGGAACTTCGCTGAAATCGATTTCATAAAAACTTGGCGCAAACGGAAGCGGGATTTCGAACAGCATCAAAACAACTGCGATTGCTCCAAGCATACCGATCTGTGCGATCATTTTTACATTTACTTTTGTTTTCTTACCATTTTTTGTGTTTGTCATTGCATCTGTACTCATGTTTTTCTCTCCTTTTCTTAATGCAAGATTTTCGATTGAGTTAAAAAGGAGGAAAATCTTCCTGGTTAATTAGGAAATCATCGGTTTTCGTAATACAAAAGCCCCGGCTACTGCTAACCGGGGCGTACTCTTTTATCTGTATTAAAAACAGCCGATTTTCTTCTCTCATCCAGACTCTACTGTCGGTTTTGGAATTACACCAAATCAGCCGCTCTCATTTTCGATCGCGGGTCGCGGACTATACCGCCGGTTGGGAATTGCACCCTGCCCCGAAGAAATTCCTTTTTCTTTTCGGCTATATTATAGCGCAGTGCTGCACAGAATTCAAGTTTTTTATTCATAACTGTCAATTAAGTTTTTTTCCTGATATTTAACTTATAATCAATTGTGAACCCCGCATGAATTTGTTATCCTAAAATCAAGCAAAGACCGATGCATACAAACTAAGGAGGTACCGCTTATGCAAATAGGTGAAGTGATACGTAAATACAGAAAATCCGCCGATATGACTCAGGAAGAAATGGCGAACCGTCTTGGTGTGACTGCCCCGGCAGTCAATAAATGGGAAAATGGAAATTCTTATCCGGATATCACACTTCTCGCCCCGATTGCCAGACTGCTCGGCATTTCAACAGATGAACTGCTCTCATATCGTGAAGAGCTTTCTTCCGAAGAAATACAAGAACTTGTTCGTACAGCAAACACCAAATTTCAAGAAGAAAATTATGAAGATGTTTTCCGATGGATCAAAAAAGAACTGGAACTATACCCGAATTGCGAGCAGCTGATCTGGCAGATGGCCGTCATGCTCGACGCCAACCGACTCTTGAAAGGCCTGCCGGATTCCGATGATTACGATGATTACATCTGCAGCTGCTATACACGTGTCCTGAGCAGCAAGGATGAGACTCTACGATATCATGCTGCAGACTCTTTGTTCGGATTCTACATGCGCAAAGAAGAATACGAAACTGCCGGCAAGTATTTACAGTACTTATCGGTGCAGAATCCGGAACGAAAGCGGAAACAGGCTGAAATTTATCAAAAAACAGGTCGGATTCAAGAAGCCTACAAAACTTATGAAGAATTGCTATTTGCCGAATATCAGGTGGTAAGCGGAATACTCACCGGTATGTATATGCTTGCCTTACAGGAACATGATAGTTCAAAAGCCCACCTGCTGATTGAGAAACAAAGCGGGCTGGCCAGATTATTTGAAATGGGTAAATACTATGAAATTTCATGTCGACTGGATCTGGCTGCATTTGAGAAGGATGCGAAAAACTCCGCTGAAATCATGTCACAGATGTTGGACTCGGTTGATGATATATTCTGTTTCCGCAATTCACCGCTTTATGAACATATGACGTTCAAAGAACCACAAGCCAACTTCATAGAGAAATTAAAAAATAACTTGATTTTGTGTTTTCAAGACAAAGAAACATTTAATTTTCTCGAGGAACAGACGAATTACGCCAACGAATAAACCGGCAAGAAAAAATTACCTCTTCTCTCAGTTGGTGTGCTATAATAAACAGTATATTCGCATATATTCATACTTACCGGAGGTGGAAGATTATGTTTTTTATCATGGGTGCCGGACAGGATCAGAAAGTCCTCCCATTTGACCAGATCATGCTTTGCAAATGCTGCGGGAAATTCGGCCATATTCAGATTATCATGACCTATTCTTATTTCTCATTTTTCTTTATCCCGCTTTTTAAATGGAACAGGCATTACTATGCCAAAATGAACTGCTGCGGAGCCGTCTGCGAACTTTCTCCCGAACTGGGCAAGGAAATTGCACGCGGAAATGTAACCTCGGTGAATGAAAATGATCTGATATTTTCCCCGGGGTCTTCATCCGGCAGACACTGCCCGAACTGCGGTTATCATACCAATGAAAATTTTGACTTCTGCCCCAAATGCGGAAGCCGCATGCATCCATAAAAAGTTTGGCCTTTGATGAATCTTATCTCACCAAAGGCCTATTATTATTGATTTTCACATTCTTTCAAAAACATCTCATGGATTCGATCATCCTCATCCAGTTCCGGATGAAACGAAAGGCCATACTGTTTTCCAGATTTTACAGCCACAATATTTCCGTCAACCTCTGCCAGAATTTCTGTTCCAGATCACTTTTCTGCCGCAGCTCTACACATTCGGCTCCCAACGATTCCAGTTTTTTTCTATGCTCTATAAATGCTCCCTGCACAGCAAGTATCCCGATCTTCATTCTACTCTACTTGCCCCTCTCTGCCATCAGAAGCTGAATTCCCTGTTCGTTAATACCTACCATGGCCTCGCCAAGGTCTTCGGAAAGTTCAGCAAACATTTTGCTGTCCTGATAGTTTGTCACTGCTTTTACGATTGCCGCTGCCCGTTTTTTCGGATCACCGGATTTGAAAATACCGGATCCTACAAATACACCTTCTGCGCCAAGCTGCATCATCAGTGCCGCATCTGCAGGAGTTGCCACACCGCCTGCCGCAAAATTCACTACCGGAAGACGACTGTTATTATGCACATATTCAATCAATTCATATGGCACTCTCAGATTCTTTGCTTCCTCAAACAACTCGTCCTCGCGCATAGAAACGACTTTGGCGATTTCGCTGTTCATCATTCTCATATGTCTTACAGCCTGAACAACATCGCCGGTTCCCGGTTCTCCTTTTGTTCGGATCATAGATGCGCCCTCGTTGATTCTTCTGAGTGCCTCTCCCAAATCTTTTGCTCCGCACACAAAAGGAACTTTGAATTTACGCTTGTCAATATGATACACATCATCTGCCGGTGACAATACTTCACTTTCGTCGATGTAATCAATCTCTATCGCTTCCAGAATCTGTGCTTCCACAAAATGTCCGATTCTGCATTTTGCCATGACAGGAATCGATACTGCTTCCTGAATTCCTTTGATCATTTTTGGATCGCTCATTCTGGAAACTCCGCCTGCCGCACGAATATCCGCCGGAATACGTTCCAGCGCCATAACAGCACATGCACCTGCCTCCTCCGCAATTCTCGCCTGCTCCGGAGTCGTTACATCCATAATCACTCCGCCTTTTAACATCTGCGCAAGCTGTTTATTCAATTCATATCGTTTTGTGTCCATTTTGATTACCTCCGTTTATCTCATAACCTATCGTATTGGTATGTATAGTATCTCAAAACTGACATGAAATGAATATACAATTTTCATTATTTTATAGAGGACAGTTTTAAAATGAATCTAAAAAGAGGATGCAGTAAATCTACATCCTCCGTTTTTTCAATATCCATTTTTGTGCTTCTACGAACATTTTATCACATGCTTCTTCATACGGAAGCCATTCCAGCACATGATCTTTTTCTATCGGCTCTGCAACTTTCTCTTCCAGCTTCCCCGAATAATAGAATTGTATCGGATGAAAATACCCGATTCTTTCATGTATCCCATATATTTCCGCCGAACCTTCATACCGCTCAATTACCACAGAATATCCCGTCTCTTCCATACATTCTCTCACAATGCAATCGATATGAGTTTCCCCTACATTTATACCTCCGCCCGGAAGAAAATATCCTTTCGGTGTCCGAATGACAGCCACCTTCCCTTCGTGCGTTGCAATCAGATAAGCCCCCGGTCGGTCATAATATACCGCACCTTCAACCGGCTCACCAAATGTTTTTTCGATAAAATGGCTTTCTCTACTGATTTTTTCCAGTGTATCTCTGTAAACTCTCTGCCGAAGCTTTTTCATATATGGGATGTCTTTTGTCTGGTCCTGCCCATAGGTAAACTGCAGATCATACTCAAGCGGGAGCCAGGTATCAATCGACGCTTCATTATGCTGAATCACCGCTTCCAGCTTATCAAGAGCCTGTACCAGCCGGGACTCCTTCGTCTCCTTTTGAAGAACTTCCCGAAAAATCCCTTCCAGCTCCTCTTTTCTCCCTTCCGAGAGCATCCCAGTGATTTCCATTAAAGACTCTTCTTCCGTTTTCTCATCCGCCTCCGTCTTAATGAATGCAGGAATATCCCCGGTCACTGCTTCTCCCAGATCATGAAAAAGACAAAGTTCCATCACACGGTTCATATCATAGTCGGGAAATTCATCCTTAACCAGCCAGGCAAAAACCATCAGCCGGTAGGTATGCTCTGCCACACTTTCGCGTCTTCCACTTGAAGTCCAGGAATGACGGGTGTTACATTTTAATTTTTCTGCCAGTGACAGAAATTCTAATAATTTGCGTTCTTCCATATTTACAGTATCTTCCTCATTCTGCTCCAGATCTGCGCCTGCGCATATTCATATGCTCTGTCATAGACAAAAAGGCCTGCCTGTCCTGCTGCCACGATTCCAAGCAACATTGCAGGGGTGACCGTTCCCGGAAAAAAAACTTCCCTGAATCCAAACACCATTGGCAAAAAGAGCAGATTGAAAATTACATATTTGGCTCCCCAGAATAAAGCAGCCCGATTCCGCTCTCCCTGCAATTGTCCTATACGCTTCCAGATCAATTCTATGGCAAGAATATAAAATCCCATGGCAGCATAAGAAATTACATACAGTTTATTTGGTGAGATCAGTATCCCAAGAAGAACACCTGCCGCATAGAATACCGCTCCGGTTCTTATATCCGTCTCCCGGATCAAAAATCCCACAAAATAAGATGCCGCCGCCAGGAGAAATAATGTATTTGTCTCAATCACGCTTCCAAGCGCGATACACACTTCGGTAAGTGCCAGTAAAAGTCCGCCAATTGCAATCTTTTTCGCATTTACATGCATGAGCAAAGGTCGCCTCCCATACATTCACATAACGTGTCCATGATCCAAAGGTCACAGCACATATTTCCGGTACCGCACGGGGTACTGTTCTGGTTTCCATATCCACCGCCATATGGATTATTCTGATAACGCTGCGAATTCCAGTTTACCTGATTCAGAAGCTGACGGTACTGCGGATTGTTCGGCTCCATATTGACAGCCTGCTCTGCATGGTTTCTGGCAAGAATATTATTTCCAACGCCTGCATTTGCCATACTACTTAAGTAGTACCACTGAGCAGTGCGGCTCGGCATTCTGTTCAATACATTCAGTGCATCCTGATATCTGCGGTTGTTGATAAAATTGTAAACTGCCTGGAATTCCACATCCTGCTGGCTCCCTGATGAACGATTCTGCTGATATCCCTGATTGCCGCCATTTCCATAGCCGTAATTATATCCATATCCCTGACCGCCATAGCTGTTATTTCCACGACTGCTGTTGTTCCTGTAGCTGCCATTGTTCCCATAGCTGCTGTTTCCATACCCATAACCGCCGTATCCGCCGTTACCACGATTCTCACGTTCACGCATAATGATGTCGTAAGCTTCCTGAACCTCTTTGAATTTCTCTTCTGCAAGGTCTGCCAACGGATTATTTACATTGGCATCCGGATGGTATTTTCTTGTCAGCTCGCGGTATGCCTTTTTTATCTCATCATCCGATGCACTCGGTGATACACCAAGCACTTCATAAGGATTCTTTGTCATAACTTAGGTTCCTCACTTTTCTTATCCTTCATTTTTTTGTAACGATTCCAGACTCCATCATATAATATATTCCGCAAAATGTCTACATCCAGCAGGCATGGAAGCATCTCAAATTCAGCAGTGCAATTTCCGATCATCATACAGAGCATCTCCCTGCATTGCTCCTCATAATCTTCTTTTTGGGAAAGTTCCTTCAGTGGATTATAACTTTTTGTCCGCATATCCTTTTCCAGGTCCTCCCAGGCATCCATAATGTAAATGAATTTTCCAAGGTAAAATCCGATTTTCCTGAGCCTGTCTTCCCACCCGTCTTTTTTATAAACGAAGAGTTCTGCCATCATTCTCCCAAAGCATCCGGAAGGTCTGTCAATCTCCATCGTTCCGCTTTTTTCGCAGCGGGAAAGATTTTTCAGTTCCCGCTGTATCGCCCTGCACTGTCTCGGATATTTGCGTACTATCTTCTTCATCTTGTGCCGAAGCGCACAGGTTCCCGCAAAACCACTCACTTTTTTTTCATCCTGCCAGTCATCCTTCAGATGATAATATGCCAGGATCATATTCATATCCGCAGCATATTCCGTAATCTCATTCTGAAGCATGAGCTGTTTCTTCGCAGGATGGACCTTGCATCGATGCATACTCCCTTTCGTTTCACACTCATACAGTGAAGTCAGTAATATAACCAGAAATGTCATATCATAGGTCAGTGTAAGCTGCCCGAGCGTCCCGTGTCTTTCTTTCAAAGAACGGCACAGGCCACAATAGTATGCTTTATATTTTCGAAAATCTTTCACCTTAAGTTCCGGCTCATAGGCCGTTACATATCCAAACATATCCGCCTTCTCCCCGTCATTTTCCTCCCCCTTGACGTTTCGCTACTCTTTACGATATGTGTTAAACTCCGAGAATATTCTCCAGAAGTTCCGCTGCATCCTGAATACATCCGTCACAGCTTCTTAAGACCTTCTTCGTCTGGATCCCCTTCAGTTCTCCACAGATCGAAGCACCGTTCTTTTCCTCAAAACCGGATACGATCTTCTTGGAAGTCTGATACGTATCCACCTTACTCTTCACCTGAGAATTGCCTTTGCTGTTCATAAGTCCCACGATTGCAACCGCACCGGAGATCGCACCGCAGGTTCCGTGCATTCCGCCCATTCCGGCTCCGAATCCTTCCATAACTTTGAACAACTGGTCCTCATCCATATCCACCTGATCACTGAATGCACACGCTACTGCCTGTGCACAATTATAACCCTTTGCGTGCAATTCCAATGCCTTTTCAGCGTATTTTCCCATAGCATCTGTCTCCTTTTTCTATTTTTGTATTCCTCTCATGGTCAATTGAATTCTCTTTTTCTGCAGATCTACACTCATGACTTTGACATCCACAATATCACCGACGCTGACTGCTTCCAGCGGATGCTTGATAAATTTGTCTGTGATCTGTGAAATGTGTACCAGACCGTCCTGATGAACTCCGATATCAACAAACACCCCAAAATCAATGACATTTCTGACCGTTCCTTTCAGGATCATTCCTTCCTTCAGGTCTTTCATCTCCAGTACGTCTGTTCTGAGAATCGGTTTCGGCATCTCGTCACGCGGGTCACGGGCCGGTTTTTCCAGTTCTTTTACAATATCTCTTAAAGTAATCTCACCGATTCCAAGCTCTTCTGCCAGTTTCTTGTAATCCCGGATCGTGAGAGAAAGGCCGGTCAGCTTTCCTGCCACAATATCTTCCGGTTTAAATCCCTGTTTTTCCAGAAGTTTTGTCGCTGCTTCATAGGACTCCGGATGTACACTGGTTCCGTCCAGCGGATTCTTGCCTCCCTGGATTCTCATGAAACCTGCACACTGCTCGAACGCCTTCGGTCCCAGTTTCGGAACTTTCAGGAGCTGCCTGCGATCCTCAAATTTTCCGTTTTCTTCGCGGTATGCCACGATATTTTTCGCAAGAGTACCGGAAATGCCGGAAATATAAGCAAGCAGCGGCGCCGATGCGGTATTCAAATCCACGCCGACCTTATTTACGCAGTCCTCCACAACTCCGGAAAGTGCCTCGCTTAATTTCTTCTGGTTCATATCATGCTGATACTGTCCCACACCGATGGATTTCGGATCGATCTTCACGAGTTCGGCAAGCGGGTCCTGAAGCCTTCTTGCAATCGAAGTCGCACTTCTTTGTCCGACATCGAATTTCGGGAACTCCTCGGTTGCCAGTTTACTTGCAGAATAAACGGATGCACCTGCTTCATTTACGATCACATACTGTACCTTCTGCGGAATTTCTTTCAGCAGCTCTACGATAAACTGCTCTGATTCCCGGGAAGCGGTTCCGTTGCCCAGTGATATCAGGCTCACATTATACTTCGGAATGATCTTTTTAAGCAAATCTTTCGCTGCCTGAATCTTCTGCGGTGTGGTCGGCGCTGTCGGATAAATAACCGTCGTACCGATTACTTTTCCGGTCGGGTCGACGACGGCCAACTTACATCCGGTACGGAACGCGGGATCCCATCCCAGAACGACCTGTCCGACAATCGGGGGCTGCATCAGAAGCTGTTCCAGATTCTTGCCAAATACGAGAATCGCACCATCTTCCGCTTTCTCCGTAAGGTCATTGCGGATCTCACGCTCAATCGCCGGCGCGATCAGTCTCTTATAACTGTCTTCCACAACTGCTTTTAATACAGGTGTGGTGTATTGGTTGTCTTTGTGAATAACCTTTTTCTCAAGATAGCGGATGATATCCTCCTCCGGCGCTTCGATCTTCACAGTCAGGAATTTTTCTTTTTCACCACGGTTTAATGCCAGCACGCGGTGCCCTGCAAGCTTTGCAACCGGCTCTGCGAAATCGTAGTACATTTCATATACAGATTCTGCCTTTTCATCCTTTGCCGCAGAGGTCAGCATTCCCTTTTTCACCGTCAGATTCCGGATATGCGTCCTGTATTCCGCCTCATCGGAAATCGATTCTGCCAGAATATCTTTCGCACCTTCAATTGCTTCCGCAGCACTTGCCACTCCTTTTTCCTCTGATATATACTCTGCTGCCGTTTCTTCCAGAGGACCTTTCGCGTTCTGCAGGGAAATATATACCGCCAGCGGCTCCAGACCTTTTTCTTTCGCGATGGTTGCACGGGTACGTCTCTTCGGACGATACGGGCGATAGAGATCATCCACCAGCACCTGTGTCTCTGCCGCCAGAATCTGTGCTTTCAGTTCCGGTGTCAGCTTACCCTGCTCTTCAATACTGGAAAGTACCTGTTCTTTCTTCTCCTCCAGATTTCTGAGATACATCAGTCTTTCATGTAATTTACGAAGCTGCTCATCATCCAGCGTACCATGCGCTTCCTTACGGTAACGTGCAATAAACGGGATCGTATTTCCTTCATCTATC
Source organism: Bariatricus sp. HCP28S3_D3 (assembly GCF_052065755.1). Lineage (NCBI taxonomy): Bacteria > Bacillati > Bacillota > Clostridia > Lachnospirales > Lachnospiraceae > Bariatricus > Bariatricus sp. HCP28S3_D3. Next base: position 16,517 of record NZ_JBQHTK010000010.1, read on the forward strand.
AGCTTGACCGCGGCATCCACCTGCCACCTTTTTACGCCAAGTTCTTCGGTAATCTTTTGATTAATGTCCATGTAATAAATCCTCACTTTCTTTATGCCAAAGCACAGAAACACTACTGCTTATCATATCATGATGATTTCAATTTTTCAACGAATCATCTAAAAATAGCGCCGGGGCCTCTGTCCACGACGCTATTTATCACATATACACAAAATATTTTTTCTCCTTCAGTATCAGCAGTTATTTCAAAATCACTTCTTTAATCATACCATTTTTGAGCTGATATCCGACATTCTTAATACAGGTTTGCCCCATAAATGCTGCCTTTTTCCTCCCAACAAGTGCAAAAGTCGTCTTCGGATACAACAGAATCAAAAGCTGACCGTCCGCCCTTTTCTCCGCCGAATAACTGAAAATGATGCAATAATAAAAATCAAATCATCCAAATCGGAACGATATAATTATCTTTATCAACCGCCCTAAGCGCAGGCTTCATACAGATAACTGCTCCTTTTGACCTAGGTGTGGATGCTTTATCTAATAAACCAGATACTTTCGTCAGTTTTGTTCCGGGATTTGATGTTTTTTTAATTTCAATTGGGTTCAAGACCCCATCGTGTTCTAATATCACATCAATTTCTTTGGCATCCTTGTCCCGATAATAATACATAAACGGCTGTTTACCACTATTTAAATACGTCTTCATTATTTCTGACACTACATAATTTTCCAAAATCGCACCATTCATAGTTCCACTTTCCAACGTCTCTGCACTGCTCCAACGAGTCAAATAACAGACTAACCCCGTATCATAGAAATACAACTTTGGCGTTTTTACAAGTCGTTTCAGCAAATTGTCAGAGTATGGGTGAAGATAAAAAATGATTCCCAAAGTGCTGTATTTATTTTCACACATTTTAGAGTCCACTCTGTTTTCTTGCTATTTCTGAATGATTATGGTATACTCTAACATACGGAGACGGTCATTTTTGATCACGAAATAAAAAGTAAGAGGTAATGAAATGAGCGATATTGAAAAGGAACCACTATCGAAGCAACAACTGAAATCCAAAGAAACAAAAGGCAGAATTTTCCGTGCCGCAAAAACAATACTTCAAAAACAGGGCTATGAACAGTTGTCTATTAAAAATATCTGTGAAGAGGCAGGAGTTTCTAACGGAAGTTTCTACCATCATTTTAAGACGAAAGACGATTTGCTTTCATATTATATAGAAGAGCAGCCAAGCATCAATCCGGATCTTCTGGAGCCGCCTGAAGATGCAGAAGAGGCAAAAATTGCCATTATTCATGTATATCTAAATTATGCCGAATACTGCCGCGAACTCGGTGTGGAATTCATGGCCAATTATTATACCCCGAAGAATCAGGCATTGAATCCCAGTATACGCACGGAACGCCCTTATCCGATTATTACGGTGGAGCACTATCTCCAAAAAGCAATCGATGCCGGTATTGTAACGCCCACCATCCCCCTTGAGGATATTTGTACCGATATCCGTATGCTGGTCATCGGAAATGTATTTGAATGGTGTCTCCATAACGGAGATACAGATTTTGAAGGAAATATCCGGCGTTCACTGGGGCATTATCTGGATGGGATATTTTAGAAAAACGTTTTTATAAAAGACGTTATTGGGAGGCGTGCCCCATTCGGGTCACACCTCCTCCTTTCTAAGACTTTCGATTTTCCTACAGTCTCCTTCTTTATTCTTCTGCCCACACCAGCGCGCATTTCACAGCTTTCTTCCATCCCTTCACCAGTTTTTCTCTGGTTTCACCCGGCATTTCAGAAGCAAATGTTCTGGAAAGTGCCCAGTTTTCACGGATATCGTCCGTATTTTCCCAATATCCGACAGCAATTCCGGCCAGATACGCAGCGCCCAGAGCGGTTGTCTCGACGCATTCCGGCCTCAGTACATCCACGTCCAGAACATCGGACTGGAACTGCATCAGGAAATTATTCATGGAAGCGCCGCCATCCACTTTCAGGCTTGTGATCTTCACGCCGGATTCCTGTTCCATCACATCAAGAATGTCTTTTGTCTGATAAGCCATAGATTCAAGCATTGCCCGAATAAAATGTTCCTTACTGCATCCCCTTGTAACTCCGACAATGGTTCCTCTGGCATACTGATTCCAATATGGTGCTCCGATACCAGTAAACGCCGGTACAATATAGACTCCATTCGTGTCTTTTACTGACATGGCGTATTCTTCCGACTGCGCGGCATTCTTAATCATCCTCATCTCATCACGGAGCCACTGGATTCCCGCGCCGGCCACGAACACACTGCCTTCCAGCGCATACTGGACTTTTCCTTCCACACTGGCTGCTATCGTTGTAAGAAGACCGTTCCGGGAGGCTGCCGCCTTTTCCCCCGTATTCATCAGGAGGAAGCATCCGGTCCCGTATGTATTCTTCACATCTCCCGCCGTGAAACAGCATTGTCCGAAAAGTGCAGCCTGCTGATCACCTGCTGCCCCTGCGATCGGGATACTGTCTCCCAATACGCTTCCTTCTGTATATCCGTAGATATGGCTGGACGGTTTCACATCCGGGAGCATGGATTTCGGAATCCGGAAATATTCCAGTATTTTTTCATCCCAGCAAAGATCATGAATATTGAACATCATCGTCCTGGAAGCGTTGGTATAATCAGTAACATGTACAGTTCCTTTCGTCAGGTTCCAGATCAGCCAGGTATCGATCGTACCGAACAGCAGATCTCCCGCCTCTGCTTCTTCCCTTGCTCCTTCGACGTTATCCAGGATCCACGCCACCTTCGAAGCACTGAAATACGCATCCGGTATTAAGCCTGTTGTCTCATGAACATAATCAGAGAGCCCGTCTTCCACCAGTCTTTCGATCCGGTCTGCCGTCCTTCTGCACTGCCACACGATCGCGTGATATACCGGTTTTCCGGTATGCCTGTTCCATACGACCGTTGTTTCTCTCTGATTCGTGATTCCGATCGAAGCAATCTCAGTCCCCGATGCACCGATCTTGCTGATCGCTTCCGCTGCAACGGAGAGCTGCGATGCCCAGATCTCCATCGCATCATGTTCTACCCAACCGGGCTGAGGATAGATCTGCTTAAATTCTTTTTGTGCCATACTGCAGATATTGCCCTGCTTGTCAAATAAGATACAGCGCGAACTTGTGGTGCCCTGATCCAGTGCCATTACGTATTTTTTCATTACCATTCCTCCATTTATTTTTATATGGCAAAAAACCTTTCAGGCAAGCGTTCCTGAAAGGCTCTTTTAATTTTAGAAGGGAATTTTGCAATTATTGGTATTGGCTACCTCTTTGTGTCTTTATTGTATCTCGTATCAATGCAAAAATCAAATCAGTAATTTTAATATAACCCCTCTATATATAGATCATATCTATAAGCTATTTCAGCAGAAACTCTTTGCAATTTTAGAATAACACATTTTCTGTAAAAAAGATATTCTCTTGCATGCAAAAAACCTTTCAGGCAAGCGTTCCTGAAAGGTCTTTTAATTTTAGAAGGGAATTTTGCAATTATTGGTATTGGCTACCTCTTTGTGTCTCTATTGTATCTCGTATCAACGCAAAAAGCAAATCAGTTATTTTGATATATAAAGCCAATATATAGATTATATCTATAGCGCTACACAAATTTGTACATTGTGGTTGTCTTGTAGGTATCTCCTTTTCTGCAGATCGGTCCCGGGAAATTCTCTTTGTGGATTGCATCCGGGAAATACTGAGTCTCAAAGCATGCCGCCTGCCGTTTATGATAGCTCGCACCGCCTTTGCCCTTTTCATCAATAATAAAGTTACCGGTATAAAGCTGCATTCCCGGTAAATCCGTATAGACTTCCATCGTAATACCGCTTTCATCCGAATGCATTTCTGCTACTTTGGCGAATTTACCATCATTGTTCAGAACCCAGTTGTGATCGTATCCCATACCATAATTTAACGCTTCATAATCATCATAGATATCCCGTCCAAGTTTTTTCTTTGTACGGAAATCCATCGGTGTCCCCTCAACAGGAACAATTTCTCCGGTCGGAATGGATTCCTTGTCTGCGCGGGTAAATGCATCCGCATCGATCCATACTTCCTGTTCCATCACATCTCCCGATGCATGTCCATCCATGTTAAAATAGCTGTGATTCGTCATATTGATCACGGTATCCTCATCCGATACACCATAATAAGAAATCTTTACGGCATTATCCTCTGTCAGTGTGTATGTTACTTCTATATGCAGATTTCCGGGGTATCCCTGATCTCCGTCCGGACTTTCCAGAACAAAGGTAACATGATCCTCTTCAGCTTCTTTAACATCCCAGACTCTGTTATGATAAAAATCCGGTCCACTGTGCAGATTATTATCATTATCATTCTTCACAAGTTCATAGATCTTCCCATTAATCTCAATAGAAGCTCCGCCGATCCGGTTCGCACTTCTTCCCACGGTTGCCCCCAGGAAAAGTCCGCCTGCTTCATATTCCGCTGCTTCATCATAGCCGAGAACCACATCACAGAGATTTCCCTCTTTGTCCGGCACGATAACCTGAGTAAGCGCAGCTCCATAGTCTGTTACGGAAATCTCCATGTTATTACAATTCGTCAAAGTATAAAGCTTCGTCTCATCACCATTCACGGTTGCCCCAAAATCTGTTATTTTCATCATTCCATCCGCCCTTTCTTCAAATCCCCTACGCCGAGGTTATTTTTATTTTTAGAATACCATATTTCAGCAAAAAAAGATATGATTTAAAATCAAAGAATCCACCACATTGTTATATTTTTATCCATCCTGACTATATTTTAACTTAGCTTGCTAAATTGTTTTAATTTTAGTACAATGTATTTATAGAATGTTCAGTTTTATGACGTCTGCTTATAAATTAAATCGATAGAAAAGGCCAAGCAGATGCCATAGGCTTATGCCCCCAACATCATTTTATATTTAAAGGAGAAAAGAACTATGAGTAGACTTGAAATTTCTGCTCCGGATCGTGCCCAGCTTGTCATTGAAGGGCTTTACAAAGATCTGGAACGCAGAATCGAATCCAGTCCTCCGGGACTTTGTCCGGTGGACATGACACGTGCATTTCTTGAGATGTGTCATACACACACCTGTGGAAAATGTGTTCCGTGTCGAATCGGTCTGTGGCAGCTGAAGAACCTGCTGACAGATGTTATGAACGGCGATGCAACGATGGATACGCTTGATCTTATGGAAGAGCTCGCAGTATCAATCATGGAAGGTGCTGACTGTGCGATTGGCTATGAAGCAGCACATATGGTTTACAAGAGCCTGATCGGCTGCCGTGAAGATTACGAAGAACATGTGCATCAGGGGAGATGTACATGCCATTACTCACAGCCGGTTCCGTGTGTATCTCTTTGCCCGGCTCATGTTGATATTCCTGGATATATCGCTCTGGTTGGAGAAGGACGCTATGCAGATGCGATCCGCCTGATTCGTAAGGACAATCCGTTCCCGACTACCTGTGGATTTATCTGTGAACATCCATGCGAGGCACGCTGCCGTCGTAATATTGTGGATGATGCTGTCAATATCCGTGGTCTTAAGAGAATGGCTGCTGACTATGCCGGAAAGGTACCGCCTCCGAAGTGCGGACCGTCAACCGGCAAACGTGTTGCTATCGTAGGCGGAGGTCCGGGCGGCTTAAGTGCGGCTTATTATCTGCAGCTTATGGGTCACCAGACAACCGTGTTCGAGATGCTTCCGAAGCTCGGCGGTATGCTCCGCTATGGCATTCCGAACTATCGTCTTCCGAAAGATCGTCTTGATGATGATATCAATGCAATTCTCGAGACCGGTGTGGAAGTAATCTACGGCAAAAGAATCGGTGAAGATATGACCATTCAGAGCCTTCGCGAAGAGTATGATGCCGTACTTATCACGATCGGTGCAAGTACCGATAAGAAGCTTGGTATCGAAGGTGAACATGCTGAAGGTGTTCTTTCCGCAGTTCAGTTCCTTCGTGATGTCGGAAAAGAACAGAATCCGGATCTTACCGGACAGGAAGTTGCTGTCATCGGAGGCGGAAACGTTTCTATGGATGCTGTACGTACTGCAAAACGTCTCGGTGCCAAGAAAGTGAGCATCGTTTATCGTCGCCGTGTTGCAGATATGACTGCTCTTCCGGCTGAGATTGAGGGTGCTGTTGCAGAAGGAATCGAAGTTCAGACCCTGATGGCTCCGTCACGCATCGCAACCGATGAGAACGGACATGTAACAGGTATTTATGTAACTCCTCAGATGATCAGTAAGATCAAGGACGGCCGTGCAAGTGTACGCCCGACCGGAGAGCCGGATATATTTATTCCGTGCCAAACTCTGATCGTAGCAATCGGACAGGATATTGAATACCAGCATTTCGAAGAAGCAGGTGTTCCTGTACAGCGCGGTAAGATCAGCACGCAGAAATACGGCGGATTTGATAATATCCCAGGCGTATTTGCCGGTGGTGACTGTGCATCAGGTCCTGCATCTGTAATCAAAGCAATTGCTGCTGCCAAAGTAGTAGCTGCAAATATTGACGAATATCTCGGATACCATCACGTAATCAGCTGTGATGTTGAGATTCCGGAAGCTCGTCTCGACGACCGCCCGCCGTGCGGAAGAGTCAACATGACCGAACGTGAAGCTTGCGAACGTGTCTGTGACTTCAACGGTGTAGAAAACTGTATGACCGAAGCAGAAGCAAAACAGGAAGCCAGCAGATGTCTGCGCTGCGACCACTTCGGCTACGGCAGCTTCAAAGGAGGCCGGGAAAAATTATGGTAAACATTACAATTGATAATAAACAACTTTCAGTACCTGAGGGTACAACGATTATGGAGGCCGCAGCAAGTGCCGGCATTCCGATTCCGAAGCTCTGCTATTTAAAGGGAATTAATGAAATCGCAGCATGCCGTGTCTGTCTTGTTGAACTGGAAGGCATGGAGAAGCTGATCACTTCTTGTAACAATGTTGTAAAAGAAGGTATGGTGCTTTACACCAACAGCCCGAAGGTTCGTGCGGCCAGACGCAAGAATGTCCAACTCATTCTTTCTCAGCATGACAGCAAGTGTGCAACCTGTGTTCGAAGCGGAAACTGTGCTCTTCAGCAGCTTGCCAATGATTTAAATATTATTGATATTCCATTCAAACAGCGTTTGGAAGAATTCCCGTGGGACAAAGACTTCCCACTAATCCGGGATTCTAAGAAATGTATCAAATGTATGCGCTGTATTCAGGTATGCGATAAGATTCAGGATTTACATATCTGGGATGTAACCAGTACCGGTTCAAGAACCACAATCAATGTTACCGGAAACCGCAAGATTTCCGAAGTATCCTGCTCATTATGCGGTCAGTGTATTACACATTGCCCGGTTGGTGCTCTTCGTGAACGAGATGACACGGAGAAAGTATGGAACGCTATTGCAGATAAGAAGAAAGTAGTCGTTGCCCAGGTTGCTCCTGCCGTTCGTGCAGCATGGGGCGAAGCACTCGGCCTTCCAATCGAAGAGGCTACTGTCGGAAAGATTATGGATTCTCTCAAGAGACTCGGTGTTGATTACGTATTTGACACCACCTTCTCTGCCGACCTTACTATCATGGAAGAAGGAAATGAGTTCCTTGAAAGATTTACAAAGGGTGAACTGAAGCTCCGACCGATGTTCACATCCTGCTGCCCGGGCTGGATCCGTTTCATCAAATCCCAGTATCCGCATCTGGTTCCACAGTTGTCTACCGCGAAATCACCGCAGCAGATGTTCGGCGCTGTTATGAAGACTTACTTTGCTCAGTCTATCGGAGTTGCTCCGGAAGATATTTTCACGGTTTCTATTATGCCTTGCGTGGCAAAGAAAGGTGAAAGCAATATGGAACTCTTCTACAAAGAATATGCCGGACACGACACCGATGTTGTTCTTACCACCCGCGAGCTGACACGTATGATCCGTTCTGCTCACATTGATCCGAAAACTCTGGTTGATCGTGAATGTGATCCGCTTATGAAAGAAGGTTCCGGTGCAGGTGTCATCTTCGGTGCAACCGGCGGTGTAATGGAAGCAGCTCTTCGTTCCGCTCACTATCTGGTAACAGGACGCAATCCGGATCCGGATGCTTTCAAAGCTGTAAGAAGCCCTGCTTTCGGTACCGGTGTTATTGAAGCAGAAGTAAAACTTGGAGACGCAACCGTTCGCGCTGCTGTTGTCAGCGGACTTGGCAATACCAGAAAGCTGATTGAAGCGATTGAACACGGGGAAGTACATTATGACTTTGTAGAAGTCATGGCATGTCCTGGCGGATGTGTAGGCGGCGGTGGCCAGCCGATCCACGACGGCGAAGAACTTGCACATGAGCGTGGAAAGAATCTGTACTTCCTGGATGAGCATTCCAAGATCCGTTTCTCACACGAGAACCCGGATGTTCTGAAGCTCTATGAAGATTATATGGAAAAACCATGTTCTCATAAAGCTCATATGCTTCTCCATACAGACCATAATGCATGGGAGATGCCGCGCGGGAATTAATCTGAGATTATAATTACTAAATACAATGCCCTCCGTTTTAACGGAGGGCATTCTTATAACATCATTATAAAAACTGCGCAAAAACCGACGCAGCAATCACAGTTAAAATCCCTGATACAACTATAGAAAGACTACTCATAGCCCCTTCTACATCTCCCATCTCCATAGCTTTCGCCGTTCCAATCGCATGAGAAGCAGTACCTATACCTATTCCTTTCGCAACAGGATCCGTTATTTTAAATAATTTACAAACAGTGTCTGCACATATATTACCCACAACACCTGTAATAATTATGATTGCAACCGTAATGGATGCATATCCTCCCAATTCTTCCGAAACTCCCATTCCAATGGCTGTCGTTATAGATTTTGGCAGAAAAGTAACGTACTCTTCATGACTAAATTCAAATAAAAATGCCATTATTAATATGATTCCAAGACTTGTAAGAACTCCTGCAAAAATCCCCCCCAAAATTGCTTTCCAGTTTTTCTTCAAAAGCTCCATCTGCTCATACAATGGTACGGCAAGACAAATTGTTGCCGGTGTCAACAGATAGCTCAGATATTTTGCTCCTTCATAGTAAGTCGAATAATCAATTCGGAACACAATCAATACCACAACAGACAAAATGATTGAGATTAATAAGGGATTAAAAATTGGCAGTTTTAGTTTTGCTTTCATGAGGTTTCCTATTCCATATGTTATCAAGCTTAACAATACCCCAAAAAAAACCGAATTTTCAAAAAATCCCATTTTTACCTTTCCCCTTTCTTTCGTAAATCCCGATGTATTACAGCCTGTGTTGCTCTTCCCGCTACAACCATAACTCCAATCGTTGAAATAACCGTAACAGTAATATACTGCATCCAGGCAGGTTTAATGATATTCCATGATTCCACCAGTCCAACAGCAGCAGGAATAAACATAAGCGGCATGATTTCTATCATAAATCGACTTATTTCTTCCACCTTATCAAGCGGAATCAATTTCACTTCAAGACATAAAAATAAGAGAATAATACCATAAATACTGGCTGGAATTGGCAATGGTATCAAATAATTCAATAGTTCACCTGCAAATGAAAAAATCAAAATAATTCCGAATTGTTTTATATATTTCATAAAATCCCCTCCTATTCAATAAATACCACTTCATCGTATCACATTGTTTTTGTTGATGCAAGAACACATTTTATACACAATTCCATTTTGATCTTTCCCTTTACACAACAAATCAATAAAGATATAATAAAAGCAACAATTCCTTAATGAAACGAGGTGCTAATTATATGTTACATTTCATCGTAAATCCGTGTGCCCGTTCCGGTCTTGGAAAAATCGTATGGGAAAAGATCGAGCAGAAACTTGCGGACGAACAAGTGGCTTATCAAATGTATTTTACACAATACAAATGTCATGCCACTAAAATTGCCCAAGAGATCACATCCGATGGACACCAACATACTCTGGTTGTGCTTGGTGGTGACGGAAGCATAAACGAAGTAATAAACGGTATCTGTTATCTTGACAAAACCACTTTAGGCTATATTCCACTTGGCTCAGGCAATGATTTCGCACGAGGTCTTCAGATTCCATCTGATCCCGAAAAAGCATTGGAAATCATTCTGCATTCTCCCCATAAGCGCACTCTTAACCTCGGCGTTCTGAACTTTCATTATCAGTCACACCGCTTTGCCGTAAGTTCAGGTATCGGTTATGATGCCGCCATCTGTCATCAAATAAACAGATCTCGTATCAAGCGTATTCTGAACAGAATCAATCTGGGTCAACTTGGTTATGTCGCACTTTCAGTAGGAACGTTATTTCGATGGCACCCCATTAAAATGAAACTACTAATAGATGGAACCAAAACATTGCATTTTCAAAAGGTTTATTTTGCTGCTGCTATGAACCTCCCTTTTGAAGGAGGCGGCTGTAAATTTTGTCCGACTGCAAAACCTGATGATAATTTTTTGGATCTTATTGTTATCGCAGATGTTCCGAAAGTTGCTGCACTTACAATTCTTCCTACGGTTTTTTCAGGTAAACACACTCACATGAAAGGTGTACATATTTATCGTTTTAAACATGCGAATGTAAAAGTCGATGTTCCTTTAGTACTTCATTCAGACGGTGAACCCTTTCCTGCAGAATCGGAATTAGAATGGATGCTCGAATCAGACTCATTACAAATACTTGTACCATAACCAGTTTTATAAGGAGATTTCTAAATGTTACAAATATTAATTGTTCTCTCTTTATTATTAACGTTTTATCTTATTATGATTATGCCGAATTTTTTACGCCGAAAAGAAATGAAACCTTTTCTTCAGCGTGATTATGCACATAGAGGCCTGCACAGTGCAGATAAGCTCATTCCGGAAAATTCCATGGCTGCTTTCCGCGAAGCATTAAATAACAATCTTGCCATTGAACTGGATATCCATCTGACACGCGATAATCAAATTGTTGTTTTCCACGATGAAACATTAGATCGGATTTGTCATGTTCCCGGCACAATAGAAAATTCCTCTTATGAAGAGTTACGATCTCTTCGATTACAAGGGACTTCAGAGCATATTCCTCTTTTTTCAGATGTTTTGAATTACGTAAACGGCCGTGTTCCTCTTCTGATTGAACTAAAGCTTCCTTCAACAGATACTCGTCTTTGTAATTATACGCTGAAACTACTTAGAACTTACAACGGACCTGTTTTAATTCAGTCTTTTAATAGCCTTGGAGTACGCTGGTTTTTTAAAAATGCACCTGATATCCTTCGCGGACAGCTTTCATCCTCACTTACAAAAACTAATCCAGAAAGCCCTTATTTGGCACGTTTTTTCGTGCAGCATTTACTGACAAACATGTTCTGTCATCCAGATTTTATTTCCTACAAAATGACAGACACCTCAAATCTTGGTGTATGGTTAAATCAACACCTTTATCGCATTCCAATTGCCGTCTGGACATTGCGTAATCCCAAAACTTATAACCAGGCTCAGCAGAAATATGATATGTACATTTTCGAAGGATTTTCTAAAAAAATATGAAGGTTTTATGAAGAATATTGTAGATGAAAACGAATAATGTTATAATGACCGAAGATTAAAGAAAGGAGGAGTTTCCAGTGAAACGTCTTACAATAAATATAAAAGAATTATTTGATAAGTACCATCATGCCTGGGTTTTTTTATATGGTTTCATCTATATGCCCTGGTTTTCATGGCTTGAGAAACATGTAACCTCCAATTATTTTGTGATTCACTCTGTTTTCGATGATTATATTCCTTTTATTGAAATATTCATTATTCCTTATTTGTTGTGGTTTGTATATGTTTCCGGTACTGTACTTTACTTCTTTTTTACAGATAAGCAGGGTTTTTACAGAATCTGTACCCTTCTTATAACTGGGATGACTTTATTTTTAATAATTTGTACCATTTTTCCAAACGGACTCAATTTACGCCCTTCCACTTTTGCACGGGATAACATTTTTGTTGATCTGGTTCGATTCATTTATAGATCAGACACATCAACGAATGTATTGCCAAGTCTTCATGTTTATAATTCCATCGGCTGCTATATCGCAATCCGTAACAGCCAGAAGCTGCGTCAATACAAGTGGGTACAGAATGGTTCTCTGGTGTTAACAGTTTCCATCGTTCTTTCCACTATGTTCCTAAAGCAACATTCAGTAGTCGATGTAATTGCCGCAATTGTAATGATTTATTTCATTTACCAATTTGTTTATATCCCAGAACAGGTAAAAGCGCCTGCGTTGGCACAGCCTACTATATAGTGCATATAATAAAAGAGCTTTGAGCAACAGATTTACATGTTGATCAAAGCTCTTCTTCTATAATTCGACTCCATATTTCTTCTGTCCAAGCTGGATATTCATATAGGAAGTGTAGGCCTCAAACGCTGCCGGCATGGAGTATTTCTCCTGCACTTCCTTCGGATTCAAAAAGATCATCGACTCTGTACAGTTTTTTTCCAATTCATCAACCTGAATGTGATACCCGGTCATTCTCCATTCTACGTGACTGAAAATATGCTTTGCATCCGCAAGTTTCTGCACATGAACCGGCATCAATCCGATTTTCTTACTGTAGGCAATCACCTCATCCATCGAAAGCCTTCCTTCGACATTCGGGAATTCATACATCCCCGCAAGCAATCCGTTCTTCGGACGTTTCCGGATTGCCACTGTCTCCAGATCCTGAAAAATCAGGATTGTTCTTTCTTCGATTCTTCGCTCCTTCGCCTTTTTCCTGACTGGGAGCCGATCCTGGCATCCTTCTTTATAAGCCAGGCACAAAGACGCAAGCGGACAGATATCACATCTGGGTTCTCCGTTCGGTCCGCAGATTGTTGCTCCAAGCTCAATCAATCCTTGATTGAAGTCAGACGCCGCATCCGCCGGAATCACCTGTTCCAGCATTTGCTCCATGTTTTTTCGAACAGATGCCTTCATAATATCTTCTTCACTCGCCATCATTCTGGATACAACCCGCAGAACATTTCCGTCAACAGCAGCTTTGGGTATACCAAATGCAAATGATGCAATCGCACCTGCCGTGTAATTGCCTATTCCGGGCAGATCACGTATCTGATCATATTCGGACGGAAAAATCCCCTGATATTCCGACATAATCACTTTGGCCGCTTTCTGCATATTTCTCACACGATTATAATATCCAAGCCCCTCCCACATCTTAAGGAGCTGATCCTCATCAGCCTGGGCCAATTCCTTTACCGTCGGAAACGCCTTCAAAAACCGTTCAAAATATGGTTTTACAGCCTCCACCCGTGTCTGTTGCAACATGATCTCCGAAACCCAGACACGATATGCACTGACATTCTGACGCCAGGGAAGTTCTCTGTGATTTTCACGATACCACGAGACCAGTGGCACCGTCATCTCATACAATTCCGGATTCTCCAATACCACCGGAACCTCTTCGGCAATTTCGATCGAATCGTATCCAACCCGGCAGTCATATGCAAGGATCTGAACCCCGGCATTTTTTGCCCGCGCCAGCGCATCCGCAAAAGCCGGATGCGTATCCCTGTTTGGTGTGAAATAACGGACATTTCTCATTTGTATCACAAAAAAGACATATGCCTCGTATCCTTCCTGAACAGCGTGTATCAGTTCCTCTACATGCTTCACCGCCCGTTCGCTTGGCGCGTCAGGAAACCGCACGACACCATCTTCTTCCAGCGTCACGCCTTTCACTTCGACAAATGCCTTTTTATTATCATATTCTACATATAAATCAAATCGGGAATTCCCGTAGGTCGTCTCCGGACGAACCATTCTGACATTTTCAAATAAATGTCCCTGTTCGATCCACTCCTGAACCACACGGTTCGGAATCTGTGAATCCACATTCACCATTTTCCCGTCTTTCACAACTCCAATCAGATCCCAACGTGTTTTACGTTGCGGATTATCCGATTCCTGAACAAAGACTTCGCTGCCTTTGCAGAACAGCTCCGCGCATCGCCCAGTGTTTTTGACATGCACGATTTCTTCACACCCGTTTATCTCCACATGAGCAATAAAGCGGTTCGGCCGCGCAAGAAATCTTCCCTTTATTATTCTGTTATATTTCATATTTCGTACTCGCAACAACCAGCGGAATCTGCTCTCTTTCCGCTTTTCGGACATATTCTTTTCCAATTTGCGCATCAGTAATAATCTTATACACCTGCTTCACCGGACAGATCACCGATACATATCCCCCTCCGAACTTACTGCTGTCAGCAAGTACATACACCTGGGAAGCCGCCTTCAAGATCGCCCGTTTCACCTGCATCTGAGGAGTCGCGATGGAGGTAAGACCTACATCAAAATTGATACTGTGGACTCCTATAAATCCTTTGTCCACATGGAACTGTTCCATATTCTGTAAAGCTGACTCTCCCATTGTTGCTGCCAGATGACCACCCACATGACCACCAATCAGATATAACTCCACATGACGCACCCCGGCCAGCTCGTTGCCCACCAAAAGAGAATTCGTCACAACAGCAATCCTTTTCTCAGGATGCTCTTTAATATATAAAGCAAGATAAAAACTGCTGGATGTATCATCGATAATAATGGTATCTCTATCCTCGATATACGCATATGCACAGGCAGCGATCTGGCGTTTCTTTTCCGTGTTCCGATAAATACTCTCCGCAGAATATTTTCTCTGCACTTTCTCATCCAGTCTGATTGCTCCTCCATGGGTCCTTTTCAGAAGACCTTCCTTATCCATACTCTTAATATCATTCCGTATTGTTACTTCAGAGCATTCAAGCTTCTTACTCAAATCAGCAACTTTCACCTTACCATACTCATTCAGTTCCTGTAAAATGGCATTCCGCCTTTCCTGCATCATTTTGAAAATCCACCTCTATATCTTCTATCTAAGCCGCACACATCCCGGACGCACATGCTGCGTTACCATCGTCATAATTGGCACGAATCGGTCTTTGAAATCCTCTTTTGGAACGATCAAAGCCTGATTCTCATCATAATAAAACCCAATCGTTTTGGGCGCTGCAACTACCCTGACAGTCTTCTCCCAAGGATAATTCCGAACCTTCCCTTTCCATTCAACCGTAATTCCTTCTTCATCAAAGGTAAACTCATTTGGTTCACGATACTGCTCAATCTCCTGCACCTGCTTTTTAGCCCGGAATCTCAGGAGCAGAGTTGTATATGCGATAAAAATCGCCGCCGCCACAAAATAAAACAGCACGTTCAAGCCCTTTGCTTTCCCCATGATCCACATGATAATACCCATGAACGCGATCGCCGCTCCCAATACATTCGTCAGAAAACCGGCAAATTTAGAATACGTATGGTAAAGTGTAAAATCAAACAAATACTTGTCCGTCATTTTGACTGTTATTTTTTCTTTCATTTTCGTCCCCCCATATACCGGAAACTTTCATACCGTCCGGCAAAAATTATATTCCGTTCAAAAAGATCTGGCAGATCTTTTTGTCGTATGCATGGCAACGTCAGAAAGTCCTCTTGTATTGTAACACACAAGAGGACTTTTTTACCACCATTATAACAAATATTTTCGTTTTCTATTCTGTAAATTTCATTTCAAACTATTCAGCTTTCACTACCTTCTCGTGTGCCCAGCCTTCCGGTGAGTAGATACCAAGCTGTTTCTTCTGCATCATTTTATCAAAGAATGCGGTAATAAACGGTGCAAGGAACAGTGTAATGATAGACGCGGTTGCGCACTGTGCTGTAGCCATATCTACATATCCTGCCATGGATGGGTCAGCTTCTGCAACGGCTGCCGGAGTCATCGCAGAGTTCAGAGCGGTTGTACCAACTGCTGCGCCCATAGCATTTCTTTCCTTCTTCGGAAGAAGAAGATTGAATACGAAGAAGAAAATAACAGCTGTTGCAGCAGAGATAAGACCAAGTACGATACCGGAAGCTCCTGCTGTGAGGATCGTCTTAACATTCGTCTTAGCTCCAATTGAAATTGTCATAAAGAATGTAACGATCGGCTGTGCGGTTGCGCATGCTTTTCTGAATCCGGCATCAAGGTTACCCCAGATAAATCCGATCAGAATCGGAATCAATGTTGCAACCAGAGACTTGAACGGAATAGATGCAAGTCCTGTTGCTCCCAGAGCTACCAGTGTGAAGAACGGTCCATCGTTCAGAGACAGGATTGAGATAGCACCTGTATCTGTCGCATTACCAAACTGTGAAGACAGTGAGATATAAAGGGAACCATTTGAGTTTGTGATCGCTGCGATCATAACGAATGGAGTAATACCAAGGAATCCTGTAGGTCCGCAGATTTTACCTACTGCCAGACCGAGAAGTACACCAAGCACAAATTTGATACCTGTCAGTACAACACCTTTGTAAAGCGGCATACCTACCTGTTTAATGTTAATTGTTGAACCACATACAATAAGGAAGAATCCCATCATACATGCATTACCTTCATAGAACAACGCTGTTACATATCCACCGATCTGGAATACCTGTGGTACAAATGTTGCAAGCAGTACAGCGATTACCAGTGGAATGATAACCAGCCCGCCCGGAAGGTTTTTCATTTTGTTTAACAAATCAAGATCTTTAGGTTTGTTTGTGTTTTCGCTCATTTTCTCTCTTCTCCTCTACATTTTTATTTTCTATTTGCTATAACCGTGATTTTTTCAATCTATCTATTTTCTTGCCGTTTCGCGGAAAAGTCGTGTTACAATATCGCATGCAGTATTATCGTTTCCGGTAAGTCCGCCCTTTCCAACTACCGGCAGACCGCTATACGCACTTCCGATCAGTCTTCCGATATCTGTCTGCGGAATTACATAATCCAGCACCTCCAGACATTCTACACCAAGCTGATAACATACATTTACCATGGTATCTCCACCTGTTGTGTAAAGTCCCGCAATCTTTTCCTTTCCAGTATTTTCCAATACGCGGGAAATGATTCTTCCAAGGCCTGCATTGATACGATTTGCACTCATGCCTCCTGCATAATGACGTTTGGAATCCTCTTCGTCCAGATTCAGGAGTTCTCCATGAAGAGCTGTCTCAAACAGGATGGCGCGCGGTCTTGTTTCTGCACTCAGAAGTTCCGTCGCCTTTGCAACCGCTTTCTCTACTTCCGCTACGGCTTCCTCTCCGCCTTCAATCAGCGGAATCGGTTCTACGCTGATCCGGACATGTCTTTCGTCCTGACAAAGAATTTCCATCTGTTTCTTCGTTACCGGTGTCGCGCTTCCTGCGGCAATCAGTACTGTCTTGCCTGCTTCATCTGCCTCCGGCGGAATATTGGCTTCTTCCATGCCAATCAGGCTTCTGTGATATGCCAGTTTGGAAGTAAACGGCCCCGGATCCACGCTCACAACATCCCAGCAAAGAGAAATGCATGCCTGAGCAATATTCTCAACATCTTCCAGTGTGATTGCGTCTACTACGATTACTTCACATCCATTTTCGCGTTCTGCTTTTAACGCTTCTTTGATTGCTTCGTCACCTGCAAGTACTTTATCCAATGTGACAAGTCCGACCTTACGTCTTGTCTGACCGCCAAGCAGTCTTGGTATGTAATTTTCTTTTACCGGTGTACGCACATCCTGTGCTACCGGAGTATTGATGAGCGCTACTCCGTCAATTACGGAATAACCGCCTACCAGGATTCGTCTTGATTGTGGCATAGCCGGCACAACGATTGCAACGGTATCCTGATCCAGCTGATCCAGCATTGCATCAATTTCAACTCCGATTCCACCGCGGCATGTTGTGTCAATACGCTTCTGGAAATATTTCACGCCCATGCTTTTCAGAGCGATCGTTGCTTCTTTTACTTTGTCATATGCCTCATTCGCCGGAAGTGGCCGACTGTTGCTGCTGATAATAATTGCGTCCAGCTCATCAACGCCTTCCGCTTTTGTGGCAGCTTCTACATTGAAAAATACTGCCGTTCTTGCTTTACTTCTTGCCAGCAATACCCCTGTTGTGGTTGCGCCGGTAAGGTCATCTGCTACTGAACCAATAATTGGCATGGCTGAAATCCTCCCTTTTCGTTCTATTTATGCTTCCTTCTCATGCTGCTTTGCCGCATACTCAGCAACAACTTTGGTTGACTCGATCAGGCTGATGCTGTTGGCAATTCCTTTTCCTGCGATGTCAAATGCTGTTCCGTGGTCTACAGAGCTTCTGATAAACGGAAGTCCGAATGTTAAGGTAACTGATTTTTCGAAATCAAGTGTCTTACATGCAATGTGTCCCTGATCATGATAGAGTGAAAGGATCGCATCATATTTTCCAGATTTGCCGATGTGGAAAACAGAGTCCGCCGGGCATGGACCTACTGCATTGATTCCCATCTCCTGAGCTGCTTTTACGGCCGGTCCGAGATCTGTGATTTCTTCCGTTCCGAAAAGTCCGTTATCACCATTGTGCGGATTCAGTCCTGCAACTGCGATCAGCGGATTCTCAATTCCTACTTTACGGAGCTCTTTATCAATATTGATAACATTCTCGAGAACCACTTCTTTTGTTGCATAGTGACATGCATCTACAAGTGACATATGACGGCTTACAAAGAATACTCTCAGTTTATGGCACGAGAACATGGTAAGTGCATATGGAGAATTTGTCTGATGCTGATAAATCTCTGTGTGTCCCGGTTCTTTAATGCCAACAAGTTTGATTGCTCCCTTATGAATCGGAGATGTAGAAACAGCATCTACTTTCTTTGCCATACCGAGTTCGATTGACTTCATAATCCAGTCGATTGCCATCTGTCCTGCCAGAGCCTGAACCTCGCCCCATTTGATGGAATCTGTATCATAATCTCCGGTCTCGAGTACGTCTACCGTTCCGTACTCGTATTTTGCTTCAGACGGATCTTCGATCTTGTTGTACTTTAATTCCTTTCCAAGTACTTTTGCCGCGCGATCCAGAATGGCAATGCTTCCGATTACGAATGGCTTGCAGCATTCATGAATTCCTTCGTCAAGCATAGTTCCTACTACAATTTCCGGTCCGATTCCTGCCGGATCTCCCATGGTAATAGCTGTTACTGGTTTGAATTTCGCTTCGCTCATTTTTCGTTCTCCTTTTCGTTTATTTTCGTTTAAACTTCCGTTTGCCTTTCGTTTGTAATTTCATTTTATATTATTATTTTTATTTACGCAAGTATTTTTTGTTATTTCGTTACGTTATCCATTTTTTCGCCCTTGGTTTTATGCATTATTCCCAAAAATTCACCCCTGTTTTTTCGTTTATTTTCGTTTTTTTGTTTTTTATTTGTCATTTGTTTTTTCTATTGTTTTTTCATCGCTTTCGTAGTATAATTTTCATGTCAGTATTGGATACAATCTTACAGATAAACACATCTATATTCAATTTAAAGGAGGATATCATGCAAAAGAAACTTTATTTTGGAAGCAACCTGAAAATGTATAAGAATATTCAGGACACTGTAGCATATTTACAGAGGCTGGTAGAAAACACAAAAGACATCAGCCGTGACGAGATTGAATTATTTATCATCCCGTCCTACACAACACTGGAAAGCGCAACCAGCAAAGTCGATCGTAAATATGTAAAACTCGGTGCACAGAATATGAGCTGGGAAGACCAGGGACAATTTACCGGTGAGATCTCTCCTCTTATGTTGAAAGAGCTTGGCCTGGATCTGGTAATGATTGGCCATTCTGAAAGACGCCATGTTTTCGGAGAAACAGACGTAGAAGAGAACAAAAAAGTAAAAGCCGCCCTGAATCATGGTTTCACCACACTGTTATGCATCGGTGAAACTGCAGAAGAAAAAAAATTCGGCATCAGCGCAGAAGTGCTCCGCACACAACTTAAAATCGGATTCCATGATGTTCCGGCCAAACAAGCAAATAATATTTGGGTTGCTTATGAACCAGTATGGTCCATCGGCGTAAACGGGACGCCGGCGAGCGCAGATTATGCGGAAGAAATGCACAAAGTCATCAAGAACTGTCTGCGGGAGATTTTCGGCGAAGCAGCTGATGAGATTCCGGTTCTTTACGGCGGGAGCGTAAATCCGGGAAATGCAAACGAACTGATTGTACAGCCTTCCATTGACGGACTTTTCACAGGACGTGCAGCCTGGGATGCTGATAAGTTCAACATGCTTATCCGGAATGCAAAGGCCACTTATGAGGCGCAATAAAGGAAAAAATATCGGGTGCAGCCCCAAAAGCTACACCCGTATATATTTTGCTTTATTCTTGATTGCGGCTACAATCATCGCAATATAATTATCGCCTTCAAGATGTCCATATTTATCATTCACATATTTCAGTCCATCAATATCGATATAGCACAACGTAAGCTGTTCCCTCTTCAAAAGAGCCCGCTCCATATACTCTTCAAAATACCGCCTATTATAAAGTCCTGTCCCTGGATCACGATAAGCCTTATCTTCCAAGATCATACCTTTTCTGCGACTTTCGGTAATATCAGTAATAATATGTACGTATACCTCTTTTTCCTTCCATTCAATAGCATAGGTTGTTATTTGATAGATTCGTCCTTCACTGTCTTCTTTTTCCCAAACAGTATATTTATCCGAATCATTTCTTGATATTTTTTTCTCTGTATCTTTCCACTTCAATATTTCATCATGAATTGTCAGTCGTTGTTCACAACCACAGCAGGTACTACATTTTCCTTCCGCGAACTCACCGTCTCCGTTCTTAGACTTATTACAATATACGATCTCTCCCGAATGTGCATCAACCACCATAATACATTCCTGATGAGAATGTGTCAGTTCAATCAGAAGTCGATTATAATTTTCAGCCATTTCCGCTTTTTTCATAAGCAGATTTTCTCTTTCCCGAAGCTGTTCTATCATTGTATTAAAGGCTTCCGAAAATTCCCCAAGATAAGAAGCATGCTGGGAATAATCTCCCGCAGCCACTTGTTTCGCCTGCCATGTAAGATGATTCATATTTGCATCTTCCGAAACAGTCAGCATAATTGTTCCATCATCACTGTTTACACCTTCTACACGAAGTACACCTATTTTCATAGTCTCCATCTGTGTCTGCAGATCTCCAAGGAAACGTTCCAAAGGCAAATCGCAATTCAGATAATTCTTCGCAAAAAATGTACCGGCCTGATAACCCGCTTTCCGGAAAATCTTGATCTGCGTTTCCTTTCCATACTCCTCAATAAGCGTGCTTCTAAGAGAATACTCCAGCATACGGTAAACAGCTACAGGAAGGTTATCCCCCAGATTCTCCCTTCCATCCTTCTTATATGCCATATACTCTTCAAATGTAATTTCTTTTTGATTCTCCATAAAAATATTCTTCATCTTTTCAATGCTCCTCTTAATATATTCTACTATACATAAGAGGTTATTGAAAACATTATGTTGCTTAATGTATCTAAATACACCAATTAACTGCACCGGTCACCTGAACCGCATTGGCTCCGCACTGATTGGCGAATTCAGCACATTTCTCAATTTCCCATTGTTCCGACAATCCATAGAGAAATCCCGCCGTAAAGCTGTCACCGGCTCCAGTCGTGTCGATGCATTTCACGTCCCGCACTGCTTCAATATGTTTTTTCCTCTCTCTGGTTCTGATGTAGCATCCTCTCGATCCACATTTGATAATAACGCAGCCGACTCCCGCTTCTATAAAACGTTCAGCAGACAGTTCCGCAGAGTTCTCTCCCGTAAGGAGACGCGCTTCTTCTTCATTGGGAATCAGATAGTCCACATAACCAAGCGCATCCGCTACATCCTCCAGACTTTCTCCAAATTTTCTTTTCGTCATATCTGCACACACCAGAATCCCCTGCTCTTTTGCCGTCCTGAAAATATACTCTAATTCACGATTCCCGATCTCAGGAAATACAAAAATACTGGCAAAACATAGAATTCCGATATCATCGGGAAATGGAATATCCAGATCTTCCACTGTAAGCTTCCGAAGGCTCCCATTCTTATTCGTGAGGAAATTCCGTTCTCCATTTTCCTGCACAAGCACGACATTTACTCCTGTTTTTACATTTTCATACTTATTCTTCGTCTGTAAAGCAATTCCCATATCTGTACAATGCCTTCTGATCATTCCGGCCTCTGCATCTTCCCCGATCAGGGTCTGCAAACTCACTTTCTTACCGAGAGACGCTAGAACAGTCGCTTCATTTAGTGCATCTCCTCCAAAGGATATGCTGATATCTTCTGCAGCACTCGATCCCGTTTCAAATACATGTCTGTCTGCAGGTCTGACCATCACATCAAGAATCGATGTTCCGATAATCATGATTTTATCTCTTTCTTTTTCCACCTTTTTTTCATCATTTTCTTCCATTGTTTTACCCTTTCCTTCAATTCAATCTTTTCAAAGGAGAGCAACCCGCATGATTTGCTCCGCGAATTCTTCTTCCATTGCACATACGGTAATCTGATATCCGGAATATTTATATTCTTTCATCAGACAAGGCTGCATATTTCCTTCTCTGGAAATCTTCAAGATATCCGGAAATACCCGGAAACTGTTCAATGCTGTCCGAAGTCCTTCGCCAGTCATTTTCAAATAACTTTCTTTCATCGTCCAGATTCGAAAGAATTCCCGATTTTTGTCTTCATTCGCAAAACTCTCGATCCAGTCGATTTCATCTTCGCAGAAAAACCGCTCTGCAACCCGCTTCGGTGCACTTCCGATCTTCTCGATATCACATCCTACATTATCCTTTGAGGCAGCGCATATCACAACATTTCCAGAATGCGACAGATTAAAGCAGATTCCTTCTGCCTCCGGTTTCCCGTCATCATTTGTATGCACCGTTTTCAAATCCACTCCATGTATTTCGAGCACCTTTCTTAAAAGGAGCCCGGCAGCCAGGCATTCTCTCCTCGCCTTTTCATTTCTGAGTTTTAGGTACTTTCTTCTGCGTTCCTCCGTCAAAAGTTTCAGCGCACCTTCTATATCATTTATCTTCTCCAGATCCTCTATGTCTGCCAAATACAAATGTATCATCGTTCTTACTATACTCCCGTGATTATTAAATGCTTAATACAATTGATTGTATTATAAAAAATTTAGCAGTTCAAGTATATACACGTTTTTTGCTTGACAATTCTCCTATATTTTGCTATATTATCTTCAATACTCTTTGCACTGCATATTAATCTACAGTACAAACTGAGCAGGCCGTGGCATATGCCAAGGGAGCCGGGTCACATAAGTGGCAGTGGATAACGCATCCGCGGGACAGTAGTTGCTTTTACTGGGTTCGTGGGTGTTTTTTTATTACATGGTCATATTTTTTCTATGACATCTCATTTTCTCCCCACTTCATATACGAAGAAACACCCTTTCGACAATCAAGCAAGTGACATAGAGCTATCATACTTTATTAACAGGAGGTAACTTTTATGGGAACAAACAACACAAATCTTTCCGAGCCGTCTTCTTCTGATTATTTCGAAGCAGTCGCGACAAAGGTAACTATGGTAAGTATTATCGGCAATTTTATCCTCTCGGCTTTTAAGCTTCTGGCAGGTATCCTCGCACATTCCGGCGCGATGGTCAGCGATGCAATTCACTCGGCTTCCGATGTGTTCAGCAGCATTATCGTAATTATAGGAGTGAAATTATCCGCCAGAGATTCCGACAAAGAACATCCTTATGGTCATGAGCGCTTCGAATGCGTCGCTGCCATTATACTGTCCGTGGTGCTTCTATTCACCGGACTCGCAATAGGAGCAGAGGCTCTTCAGAATATTATGGGTGGAAATTATGAATCTCTCGCCATCCCCGGACAGCTTGCACTTATAGCTGCTTTGATCTCCATCGTCACGAAGGAAGCCATGTACTGGTATACTCGAATCAATGCCAAACGAATCGATTCCAGTGCACTAATGGCCGACGCCTGGCATCACAGAAGCGACGCACTCTCTTCCATAGGTGCTTTGATCGGTATTGCAGGGGCCCGCATGGGATTTCCTATTCTTGATCCGATTGCGAGCCTGATCATCTGTTTCTTTATTGCGAAAGCATCTTTGGATATTTTCAAGGATGCAATAGATAAAATGGTAGATCATTCTTGTGATATTGATACAGAAAATGCCATTAGACGCCTCGCAGAATCTCAAACCGGTGTAATGGGTATTGATTTCCTTCAGACCCGCGTATTTGGCAATAAGATCTATGTTGATATTGAAATCAGTGCTGACGGAAACCTCTCACTGAATGAGGCACATGAGATTGCTGAGAAAGCACATGATGCTATTGAAAATGAATTTCCGAAGGTAAAGCATATTATGGTGCATGTGAATCCTTATCAGGGATAAAAGAGATATATTTTTTGTATGTATAATACGTTAAAGGGGAAGATATATATCTTCTCTTTTTTAACGGCCCGCTTTTGATGTATTGGAAAACTTATCTCCGGCATGCTTTTGGTATATTAGAAAACTTATTTCTGGCATGCTTTCTACACAGAATAATATCTTATATCAAATCAAATATTCTTTAATTAATGTATCAATTAAGCCAATATTAATTGGCAATGCCTTTGTTTCAACTGTCCCTTCTGCAAATGCTTTTTTCTCATACGTCACTTGTTCCCATCTTTTTACATATTCTTCTGAAGATATATAGTAAGGGTTGATAAGAGATTTTTTAATTTTGATACATAAGATATGTTTTTGATACCAAAATCCCGGGAAACTTTAGTTTCCCGGGATTTATATTTTGCAATAATGTTAATTCAAAGAAATTATTCGATGATTTCTTTAACTACACCAGAACCTACTGTACGTCCGCCTTCACGGATAGCGAAACGAAGTCCCTGCTCCATAGCTACTGGATGGATCAGTTCACATGTCATTTCTACGTGGTCACCAGGCATACACATTTCTGTTCCTTCTGGAAGTTCGCAGACACCAGTTACGTCTGTTGTTCTGAAGTAGAACTGTGGACGATAGTTGTTGAAGAATGGAGTATGACGTCCACCTTCATCTTTTGTTAATACGTAAACCTGAGAAGTAAATTTGTGGTGGCATTTTACTGAACCTGGTTTACACAGACACTGTCCTCTTTCGATTTCGTTTCTCTGAACACCACGAAGAAGTGCACCGATGTTGTCACCAGCCTGAGCTTCATCAAGAAGTTTACGGAACATTTCAACACCTGTTACAACTACTTTACGGTTTTCTTCTTTGATACCAACGATTTCTACTTCATCAGAAACATGAAGAACACCACGTTCTACTCTACCAGTAGCAACTGTTCCACGTCCTGTGATAGAGAATACGTCTTCTACAGGCATAAGGAATGGTTTGTCTGTTGCACGTTCTGGATCCGGAATGTATGAATCTACTGCATCCATAAGTTCCATGATCTTGTCTCCCCATTCTCCTGACGGATCTTCAAGAGCTTTCAGAGCTGATCCCTGGATAATCGGAGTGTCATCTCCCGGGAATTCGTATTCATCAAGAAGTTCACGAATTTCCATTTCTACTAATTCAAGAAGTTCTTCATCATCTACCATATCACATTTGTTCATGAATACAACGATGTAAGGAACGCCTACCTGACGAGAAAGCAGGATGTGCTCTCTTGTCTGAGCCATAACACCATCAGTAGCAGCTACAACGAGGATAGCACCATCCATCTGAGCAGCACCAGTGATCATGTTCTTAACGTAGTCAGCATGTCCCGGGCAGTCTACGTGAGCGTAGTGACGTTTTTCTGTCTCATACTCAACGTGAGCTGTAGAGATTGTGATACCACGTTCTCTTTCTTCCGGAGCTTTGTCAATGTTTTCGAAATCTACTGCAGCGTTACCAGGTACTCTCTGAGAAAGAGTTTTTGTGATAGCAGCTGTTAAAGTTGTTTTACCATGGTCAACGTGTCCGATGGTACCGATATTACAATGCGGTTTTGTTCTTTCAAATTTAGCCTTTGCCATTTTGAATATCCTCCTTAAATATAGCACCCACTTTGGGCATTTTTAGTTTCGATGTTTTAACTCGGCTAATTCTGATTATATTTCAAATAATACAGTTTTTCAAGCCTTTTTCGCATTTTTTATGCGTTTTTGTTAGATAATACCTTTTCCTGTACAGACTTCGGAACCGGTTCGTATTTTTCAAAGAACATTGAGTAGTTTCCACGTCCCTGTGTTCTCGAACGAAGGTCTGTAGAGTATCCGAACATTTCAGAAAGCGGTACATAACCTCTTACGATCTTTCCTCCGCCAAGGTCATCCATACCTTCGATACGTCCACGGCGAGAGTTGATATCACCGATTACATCGCCCATGTATTCTTCAGGCATGGTTACTTCTACCTTCATGATAGGCTCAAGAAGTACAGGCTCAGCTTTCTTCATCGCATCCTTAAATGCAAGGGAACCTGCAATGTGGAATGCCATTTCAGAAGAGTCAACTTCATGGTAAGATCCGTCATAAACGTTAGCATGAATACCAACAACCGGGAATCCACCAAGAATACCAGCCTTCATAGCTTCTTCGATACCTTCACCTACAGCCGGGATATATTCCTTCGGAATTGCACCACCGACAACGGTAGATTCAAACTTGTATGTCTCTTCTCCGTTAGCATCCATTGGTTCAAACTTAACTTTACAATGTCCGTACTGTCCACGACCACCGGACTGCTTAGCATATTTGCTGTCAACGTCAACTGCCTTGGTAAATGCTTCTTTGTATGCAACCTGAGGTGCACCAACATTAGCTTCTACCTTAAATTCACGAAGAAGTCTGTCTACGATAATTTCCAGATGAAGCTCACCCATACCTGCGATGATGGTCTGACCTGTTTCCTGATCTGTATGAGCACGGAAGGTCGGGTCTTCTTCTGCAAGTTTTGCAAGTGATTCACCAAGTTTACCCTGAGAAGCTTTGGTCTTCGGCTCAATAGCAAGCTCGATAACCGGTTCCGGGAATTCCATGGATTCAAGAATAACCGGATGCTGTTCATCACAGATTGTATCACCGGTAGTGGTGAACTTAAATCCGATTGCAGCAGCAATATCTCCTGAATAAACCTTATCTAATTCCTGTCTCTTATTTGCATGCATCTGAAGGATACGTCCAACACGTTCTTTCTTTCCTTTTGTTGCATTCAGCACATAAGATCCAGAATTCATTGTTCCTGAGTAAACACGGAAGTACGCCAGTTTACCTACGAACGGGTCAGTCATAATCTTGAACGCCAGAGCTGAGAACGGCTCTTCATCGGATGAATGTCTTTCAACTTCATTTCCGTCTTCATCCACACCCTTAATAGCCGGAATATCAGTCGGAGCCGGCATATATTCAATAATTGCATCCAGAAGTTTCTGAACACCTTTATTTCTGTAAGCAGAACCACAGCAAACAGGTACAGCTGTACACTCGCATGTAGCTTTTCTTAAAACTGCTTTCAGTTCATCATTTGACGGAATTTCATCTTCCAGATACATCATCATCAGATCATCATCTAATTCACAGATCTTTTCGACTAATTCCTGGTGATAAAGCTCTGCATCATCCTTCATATCTTCCGGGATCTCACAAACTGTAATGTCATCTCCCTTATCATCATTGTAGATATATGCTTCCATTTCCATAAGATCAATGATTCCTTTGAAATCATCTTCCTTACCGATTGGAAGCTGAAGAACGATTGCGTTCTTACCTAATCTTGTCTTAATCTGTTCTACTGCATTGTAGAAATCTGCACCCAAAATGTCCATCTTATTGATGAAAGCCATTCTCGGTACATTGTATGTGTCTGCCTGACGCCATACGTTTTCTGACTGAGGTTCAACACCACCCTTAGCACAGAATACACCTACGGCACCATCAAGTACACGAAGTGAACGTTCAACTTCTACGGTAAAGTCAACGTGTCCCGGAGTATCAATGATGTTGATACGATGTTCGAGAGCACCTTTTTTCGGCTTTGTATGGTCTTCCAAAGTCCAATGACATGTCGTAGCTGCTGAAGTAATTGTGATACCTCTTTCCTGCTCCTGTTCCATCCAGTCCATGGTAGCAGTTCCTTCATGAGTATCACCAATCTTATAGTTAACACCGGTATAATATAAGATACGCTCTGTAAGAGTTGTCTTACCAGCATCAATATGTGCCATAATACCGATATTTCTGGTTCTCTCTAATGGATATTCTCTTCCAGCCAAGATTTTGTCCTCCTAATATTTGTCGCGCAGATTCGTCTCTATGCGCAGCATAATGCAGGCACTGTGAGACGATCTTCTGCATCTTGTTTCCGGAACATTTTATAATATGTCCCAGTTTTAGAAACGGTAATGAGCAAATGCTTTGTTTGCTTCTGCCATCTTGTGCATATCTTCTTTTTTCTTTACAGATGCACCAGTGTTGTTTGCTGCATCAAGAATTTCATTTGCCAGTCTTTCTTCCATTGTCTTCTCTCCTCTTTTACGAGAATACAATGTAAGCCAACGAAGTGCAAGAGCCTGTCTTCTGTCTGCTCTTACTTCAATTGGTACCTGGTATGTTGCACCACCGATACGTCTTGCCTTTACTTCAAGTACTGGCATGATGTTGTTCATTGCTTCTTCGAACACTTCGATAGCCGGCTTATCAGCCTTTGCTGCAACTCTTTCAAATGCTCCGTATACAATCTTCTGTGCTACACCTTTCTTACCATCTAACATGATGTTGTTGATAAGTTTTGTAACAACTTTGTTATTGTATAACGGATCCGCTAATACGTCTCTTTTTTGAGTATGTCCTTTACGTGGCACGGTCCTTCCCTCCTTATACATATTGGCAAAGCCTTCTGGCCCTGCTTGAATAATTCATCGGTACTCACATGTGTCTCTCTATGTGTCATCAGCTCACGGGACATCCTGATGCCAGAGATGGGCATTTATCTGGATTAAACCCGCAACCAACTATAATCCTCATAGTTCTGTTTGTGATACGATAACTTTGTTGTTTCGTTATTATTTCTTAGCGTCTTTTGGTCTCTTAGCTCCGTATTTAGAACGAGCCTGACGTCTCTTTGCAACACCTGCTGTATCAAGTGTTCCACGAACGATATGGTATCTTGTACCTGGTAAGTCCTTAACACGACCACCACGAATCAGAACAACGCTATGTTCCTGAAGGTTGTGTCCTTCTCCTGGAATGTAGCTTGTTACTTCGATTCCGTTAGAAAGACGTACTCTGGCAATTTTTCTAAGAGCTGAGTTCGGCTTTTTCGGTGTAGCTGTCTTAACTGCTGTACAAACACCTCTCTTCTGCGGTGCAGATGTATCCGTAGCTTTCTTTCTCAGAGAGTTGTATCCTTTCTGGAGAGCCGGAGCGGTAGATTTCTTAACAGCTGTCTGACGACCTTTTCTTACTAACTGGTTAAATGTTGGCATCTCTTTCACCTCCTATGATGTAATAATTGGTTACGTTTTAAACATTGTCTGTTTAAATGCGCACAAAAATAACCGCACGTTTCTTTGCACGCTAGGTTATTGTATTATATACCGCAAGAAAAGTCAAGGCATTTACCGGAAATATTTTGACGAATATTTTCCAGTAAATGCCTTTTTCTTTGTATATTATATATTCTATTGTCCAACGACAGTTGATTCTTCAAGCACATCGCCCGCTTCAACACGGTTGACCAGATCAATAATATTTGAAACGGATGTTTCGTCCGGGATACATACATACAATAATGCATCTCCGGAAGAATAACAATATTGCTTATCACCAACACCTTCGGCTGAAACAGAATAAATATTCCACTCTGCGTTCGTTCGAAGCTGTGTCTTAATCAAAGACTGGATCTGATTCATACTGAAATTCGTATCAACGCCGTCACTCACACTTGCAATAATATCGGAAGCACCTCTTAACATGGACGGAGACATCATCTTTTTAATGATTGCAGTAATAACAGCCTGCTGATGTCTTCCGCGAGCATTATCCCCATCGGCAAGAGCATGACGTTCACGACAGAACGCCAGTGTTTCTCTGCCGTTCAGATGATTCATTCCCTCATTAATATGAACTACTTTTCCAGATTCTTCACCCGTATCAAACTCTTCATCTGATTCCACATCCAATCCGCCTAATGCATCAACGATATTGATCATAGATGTAAAGTTTACCCTTCCAAAGAATGGAATATCCATCTCATATAGTTCTTCCAAGGTATCCATAGATGCTTCAATACCATAAATTCCTGCATGCGTCAGCTTATCTTCCTGGCCATTTGAGATTCCCGGAATCGGGACATAATAATCTCTCGGTGTCGTAACCAAAAGAATCTGGTGGCTCTTTGGATTCACGACTGCAATAATATTTACATCGCTCCGGTCTCCGGAAGTGATATCATTATAAGTATCCATTCCGCTCAGATATACCGCAAACGGTTCTGTCACGCTGGCATCAGCTGCTGTATTTTCTATCTGCACAACAATGCTGTGCTTATAAATCACTCTGACCTCATTTTCAAAGTCAGGGATCTGATCTTTGATAATCCCCGTCTGACCGGAATTATAAACCAGCGCATCCACTTCTCCTGAGAGCAATGCCTGTGCCGCTTCAATCATGCCGGCATATTCTCGAACCGTGATCTCATTACCTATTTCTTTTTCAATCTGTTTGACCGTCGACTTTGTTTGATCTGCATTTGTGGCATACTGTACACCGTATGTATAATCAGACGTATCCACAAGTTTCTGCGCACTGTCATCCTGTCTTACTGCGACAACCATGGAACTTGTCATCGTGTTGCTTCCGGTTATCTTCTGAAATGCATTATTTATTTTACCTATATAGAAAGATCCCATCGCAAGAATGATACACAGCAAGATACAGAAGATTTTTCCTCCGATTCCCTTTTCTTTTGCCCCTATCTGAGACAATAGTGTTATTCCGAGTAAAATAAGCAGTACACCGGCCAGAACCATGATATAGGTAACCGTCAGCATATCAAAGAACAAAACATTTACCGTAAGGACTACTGATAAAACAAATTGAATGATTGCCAAGATGATACCGATCGTCTTACTGACCACATTCTTTCTTCTTCCACGTCTTTTCCTTTTTCTGCCTTTGCTGCCGTATTCGGAACTTCGGTTTTTAGATTTCTTTGTATAATCATCCCTGTTCTTTGCGGATGCTGATTTTTTCCTTCTCTTAGGCTCAGTCTGGTAATATCCATCATCATCGTAATATCTGGCCGTTGTTCTTCTGTCTTCTTCAAAAGAATACCGGTTTTTCCCCTTAGTCCGTCTGCTCACTTCGCGGCTGTTGCTAATGTTCCGTTCATTTCGATTTTGGCTGTTATTTCCTGCTCTATTTCTTTTCTGGCCCATGTCCTCTCTCTTTCATTCATCTTATGCCGGGCGCATAATTCCACGCTGCCTGCTTCCCAGTTGACCGCCCCTAGACTTTGTTACAATTCTATTACGTCCTTTAACGTAAAATTTACAATTACAATTGTATATCATAACGGTTTTTATATCTATTGTCAACCGCTTTCAGTCCATTCAGTCACTGTCAAATCTTAAAAATTCATGAAATACGAACCGGTGTTCTCATCCACTATTCCATAGGTACCACAATCAGATCTTTTGGAAACTTATTCAGAACTTCACATCCGTCCTCCGTAATCAGTACAAGGTCCTCTATTCGAACACCGATCCCCTCTTCCATAAGATAGATTCCCGGCTCAATCGAAAAGCACTGCCCCGGTTTGATTATTTCTTCATTGACTGCTGAGACATCCCCATATTCGTGATCTTCAAGTCCAATGGAATGGCCTGTACGATGTGTAAAATATGCCCCATATCCTTTTTCTTCTATATAATTACGGCAGGCAAAATCAACATCACACCAGCGATTTCCAGGTTTTGCAGCCTCAATTCCTCTCTGCTGTGCTTCTTTTACAATCTCGTAAACCTCACGCGCTTTGTCCGAAACCTCACCAAGGAAAACAGTTCTTGTCATATCAGAGCAATAATCATTCAAAATACCGCCGATATCAAGGACAACACTGTCTCCTCTTTTACCCTTTGATCCATCTGTTACATGATGCGGATCAGCTCCGGATTTACCATAAGCCGTTATTGGATCAAAAGAAACTCCCGAATGTCCTGATTTCTCATATAAGCCACGCACGATCCTGTTTAATTCCACTTCGGTATATCCTTTGGCCGTCAATGGAATAAGTTCTTCCATTACTCTATCATTTGCAAGTGATGCTTCCCTTAACAGTTGTTTTTCATCGTCATTCTTCACCTTTCTGATTGCATCTATAATGAGAGAGCCATTAACAAACTTACTTTCCGGTTCCAATTCCTGCAGTCTGAGAAGAAATTTTGCAGGCCATGTCTTGTCAACTCCGATTGTTTTGCCTTTTTCAACAAATCTACTTAAGATTTCTACTCCATCCTCAATATCATCGTACCATACAAGTTCAACACCAAGGTCTTTTTCCTGTGGAAACAACTTATTGACTACCAGTTTATGCCCGCCGTTAATATTTAAATATAATGCGAGTAATCTTTCCCCCGGAACGATCTTCTTCCCTGTCAAATAAAAAATTGCCATAGGATCAGAAATAATCATCTGCGGTACTTCTTGTTCTTTCATTAAATCAAGAATACGATTCAGTTTATTTGTATCCATTTTATTCCTCCTGTTTATACATCATTTGATATATATTTTTTCAATTGAATCAATTATATGCTCTTTCCGTATTTCTGTCAACAAAGTCAAAATCGACCAAAAAGTCCCTCCCGACCTTTTTGATATCTGAAAGGCAATAAAAAGAAGCCTTTCAGATTCGAAAGACTTCCTTCTATTTTCTTTACATATTCTCTGTAAGATGACATGCAACCTTATGTCCGGGTTTGATTTCATGTAACTGTGGCATTTCATTAAAACAGCGTTCTGTTGCATACTGGCATCTT
Organism: Bariatricus sp. HCP28S3_D3; assembly: GCF_052065755.1. Taxonomy (NCBI): domain Bacteria; kingdom Bacillati; phylum Bacillota; class Clostridia; order Lachnospirales; family Lachnospiraceae; genus Bariatricus; species Bariatricus sp. HCP28S3_D3. The sequence continues at coordinate 49,548 of NZ_JBQHTK010000010.1, forward strand.
TCAGCAAATCGGCAACAGTTCTTCGGATTGATCGGACTTGGAATCTCGCCTTTTATCGGAATACGCTCATTTGCTTTTGCTTTTTTCGGATCTGCTTCCGGAATTGCAGACAGAAGAGCCTTTGTATAAGGATGTGTCGGGTTCGAATAGAGCTCCTCCGTCTCGGCCGTCTCAACGATCGTCCCCAGATACATAACTACCACACGATCCGAAATATATTTTACAACACTCAAATCATGAGCAATAAACAAATAGGTCAGTCCCATTGTTTCCTGCAGATTTTTTAGCATGTTGATCACCTGTGCCTGAATAGATACATCAAGGGCCGAAATCGGTTCGTCACAGATAATGAATTCAGGATCTACAGAAAGTGCTCTCGCAATACCGATACGCTGTCTTTGTCCGCCAGAAAATTCATGCGGAAAACGAGACATATGATCTTTATTAAGACCGACTGTTTTCAACAGCTGTTCAACTTTTTCATCGACTTCCTTCGCAGACATTCCATGCTGCTTCAGCCCTTCTCCAACAATCTCTTTCACCGTCATTCTCGGATTCAATGAAGAATATGGATTCTGGAAAATCATCTGTACTTTTTTGCAGAACTCTTTCTGCTCAGTTTTATTTAATTTAGAAATATCTTTTCCATCATACAATACCTGACCGCTTGTAAGGTCATACAGACGAATCATACAGCGACCTGTCGTTGATTTTCCACACCCGGACTCTCCAACAAGACTGACCGTTTCCCCTTTATAAATATCAAAGCTGACATCATCTACTGCTTTCAGTGTTGCTTTTCTGTTAAGCTGGAAATACTTACATAAATTTTTCACCTGTACGAGAGGCTGCTTTAATTCTTTATTTTCCATTATTCCACCTCTCCTTTCTCAGCCGGAACTTTTCTCAAATCACTGTCCGGTGCAAATTCATGCTGCAGCCAGCAGCAGGTCTCGTGCTCACCGGACAAATCATATGTTTCCGGAGGCATCTCATTACAGATATCCATGCAATATTCGCAACGTGCGGCAAATGGACATCCTACCGGTGGGCTGAATAGATCTGGCGGAGTTCCTTCGATCGGTTTCAGTTTTTCACCTTTTGCTGTATCCAATCTAGCAATAGACTGCATAAGTCCCTTGGTATACGGATGCGCCGTGTCATAAAAGATTTCTTCAGCAGTACCTCGCTCTACAATTTTTCCTCCATACATAACAAGAACACGATCACAAAGTTTTGCAATAACGCCAAGGTCATGTGTTATCAGAATAATAGAGGTTCCCAATGTCTTCTGAAGATTCTTAAGCAGTTCAAGGATCTGTGCTTCAATCGTAACATCCAGTGATGTGGTCGGTTCGTCTGCAATTACAATACTCGGACTTCCTACCAGCGCAATTGCGATCATAACACGCTGCTTCATACCACCTGAAAGTTCATGTGGATACTGTCTATATCTCTTCTCCCCATCAGAAATACCAACTAGTTTCAGAATCTCAAGCGCTTTTTGTTTTTTTTCTGCAGCACTCATGCCTTTCTTATTGACAAATACTTCTTCAATCTGTTTACCGATTCTCATCGTCGGATTCAAAGAAGTCATTGGGTCCTGGAAAATAAATCCAATCTCTGTACCGCGAATCTGGCGCAGTTCCTTTTTATTCATTTTCAGAATATCTTTCCCTTTATAAAGGATCTCTCCACCCTCAAAGAATCCCGGTGGTTCCGGATTCAGTCTCATAATACATGACGAAGTAACGCTCTTCCCACATCCTGATTCTCCAACGATTCCAAGGATTTCTCCCGGACGCACTTCAAAGCTTACATCCCGTACTGCTTTTACTACTCCTCCGTATGTACGAAAGGAGAATGTCAGATTTTTTACTTCTAATAAATTTTCCATCTCTTCCTACTCCTTTCTTACTCAGTTCCTCTAAGTTTCGGGTCGAACGCATCGCGAAGGCCATCACCTAACAGGTTAAGTGCAAGCATTGTTGTACAGATCAAAAATGCCGGAACAACTACCTGATACGGATGAATTCTCAGTTGCGCAATACCATCTTTCGCCAGAACACCCCAGCTACAGTTCGGCGGCTTAATACCAAGACCGATATAGCTCAGGAATGCCTCCTGGAAAATTGCTCCCGGAATTGCCATGGTAAGGTTCGTAATGATAAGTCCCATGATATTCGGCAGAATATGTTTTACAATTATAACAATGTCAGGCACACCAAGAATTCTTGCAGCAGCCACGAAATCCGATTCACGAAGTTTCAGCACTTCTCCTCGAACGAAACGGCAGCTCCCGATCCATCCTACGCAGCACATCGCAAGGATCAGACAGTGGACACCATTACCAATAACAACCATCAGCAGAATCGTAACGATCATGCTCGGAATACCATAAAGTACATCTACGATTCGCTGGATGATCATATCCACTTTTCCTCCATAGAAGCCGGAGATACCTCCAAGGAGTGAACCTGTACAAGCATTAATAATACTTGCTGCAAACCCAATTGTAAGGGATACCCTTGCACCTTTCCAGGCACGAACCCAGAGGTCTCGTCCAAGAGAGTCTGTACCAAACCAGTGATTTGCAGAAAAGCTCTGATTCATCTCGGCAACACTTTGTGTTGAAAAATCATATCTGCTCAGCATCGGAGCAAAGATTGCCATAAGTACATAAAATCCAATCAAACACAAGGAAAAGAATGCAACCTTATTTTTGCGAATTCGTCTCCACGCATCCTGCCAGTAACCGATATTCGGACGTGAAATGGACTCCATGCTCTGAATATTTTTACCTACTACTTTAAATTTATCTCTTGTTATCTCTGCCATTTCCTGTCACCTACCTTTTTTTACCGCTGAGACGAATTCTCGGATCAACGATACCATACAGAATATCTACTACTAAAATAGCGATAATCAAGAATGCTCCATAGAAGATCGTCATTCCAAGCACAAGTGTATAGTCATTCATATTGATACTGTCTACATAATGTTTTCCCATTCCAGGAATTGCAAATAAGGCTTCGATTACGAAAGTACCGGTAAGTACAGAGGCAACTGTCGGTCCCATAATCGTAATAATCGGAGTAATCGCATTTCTGATCTGATGTTTTATCGTAATTCGTAAATCAGAAAGCCCTTTTGCCTTAGCTGTCTTTGTGTAATCAGACGTAACAACTTCCAGCATACTCGAACGCATTAAACGAGATACAGAAGCCAGCGTATAGAATCCAACAGCAATCGATGGAAGAATCGTGTGTTTAAAGCTTGTATACTGCGCAACCGGAAGAATCTTCCATTTGATTCCGAAGAAATACTGCAATACAGATCCCATAATAAAGTCCGGCATAGATGTACCGATAATCGCAATCAAAATACAGAAAAAGTCAAGCTTTTTCCCACGATTCAGCGCTGCAATTATTCCAAGGATCAGTCCGAAGAACAATGCAAAGCAAAGGGAACGGATACCAAGGTCTGCAGAATACGGGAAAGATTCCGCAATAATCTGATTAACAGTTCTTCCTTCATACTTCATGGAATATCCCAAATCTCCGTGAAGTACATTCTTCATATAAGTTATGTATTGAACCGGCAACGGTTTGTCCATACCATAATACGCTTCCAGATTCGCGCGGATTTCCGGTGTCATTTTATCACTGGAAAATGGATCACCCGGCATCAAACGTACAAGAACAAACACTACACTTGTCAGAACAAACAATGTGACGATTGCAAGTAAAACTCGCTTTGCAATATATTTTGCCATTTGTGCTTCTCCTTTCTTCAGCCCGTTTCCTTAACGGTTTTGATTATCCCACACCACATGCCCCTCCGGATAATCAAAACCGTTAAAGAGGAAGGGAAACTATACTTTTTCCCTCCCAACAAGTTTTATTACTTAGTCAGAGAGGACAAACTGTCCTCTCTGACTAAAATATTATATAATATTTTATTCTGCAAGATCTGCATATACCAGGTTGAAGTCATATCCTACAAAGTAAACATTGAAGTTTTCAAGCTTCGGATTTACAAGATACTGATCACGACGGAGCTGCAGCGGAACAAGTGCTGAATCTGCTCCGAGGAAGATCTGCTCTGCTTCGAACAACATATCCTGTCTCTTTGCAGCGTCAGTCTCAAACTGAGAAGCTTCCAGCAGTTCATCATATCTAGGATTGTTATATCCTGAATGGTTGTACTGTCCATCGCTGATCCAGAGTTCCAGGTAAGAATAAGCATCTGAGTAATCCGGTACCCATCCCGTAACTACCATATCATATTCTTTAGTCTGTTCCATTTCAAGTCTCTGTTTGTAAGTAACCTGTTTGATTTCTACTGTGATTCCAAGGTTCTTCTGGAACTGTTCCTGAAGAACTTCTGCCTGCTTTTTAGCACCTTCTGTATCAGTTGTAAGAAGTTCAAGCTTGATATCTGCTGCATTGCTTACGCCCAGTTCAGACATAGCTGCTGCAAGATATTCTTTTGCTTTTGCATCATCATTTTCAAGCGGGAATGGTTCATATGGATATCTCTCACCATATGTAGAATCCGCTGCTGTTACGTTCGGAAGAACAAGTCTCTGTGCCGGTTCGTAAACATCATTATTAACAAGCGTATTGTATTCAGAACGATTGATTGCATAGTTAAGAGCAAATCTTAAGTTCTTATTTGCAAGAAGCTTGCCTTCACTCTGGTTCAGCATGATGTAATCATCCGCACCTGTGAAGTAGAATTCTGAATCATCTGCATACTGTTCTGTCATTTCTGTAGGAACAATTGTAATATCAACTTCGCCATTCTCCCACATAGCAACTGCTGTCTTAGCATCAGCGACTGTCTTGATGCAGATTTCGTCAAGTTTTACACTGTCGGCATCCCAATAATCCGGATTCTTTGTCATAACAAGCTGATCACCATGTTTCCACTCAGTCATCGTGAACGGTCCATTATATGCTGCTTTTTCAGGATCTGCTGCATATTCTTTTCCATATTTTTCTACAAGGTCTCTTCTTGCTGGTCCAAGTGCACACATAGATGCCATTGATTCGAAGTATACCGCCGGATGTTCCAGAGTAATTTCTACAGTCTTGTCATCAAGTGCCTTAACACCCAGTTCTTCAACAGAAACTTCACCATTATTTACAGCTGCACCGTTTTTCAGGATGTAACCGATAAATGCATAGTCACAAGCTTCTGCCGGATCCATCAATCTCTGCATACCGTAAACATAATCATCTGCAGTTACATCCACACCGTCACTCCATTTCAGGCCATCGCGAAGATGGAAGGTGTAAACAAGTCCGTCATCAGAAACTTCCCAGCTTTCTGCTGCGTCTCCTCTCACTTCTCCTTCTACATTTCTTGTAAGGCAAGCCAGCATATGGATATTTGCTGATGCGGAAGAAATGGAGTTACTATTCTGCGGATCTGCTGACGGAATGTCTTCACGCAGAGTATATGTAACTCTTTTCTTACCTGTACCTTCTGTTTCACTGCTGTCATCGGATTTCTTTGATCCAGGTGTACCGCAGCCTGCAAACATGGTAACTACCATAGCTGCAGAAAGTAATGCTGCTAATAATCTCTTTTTCATAACTTTTCCTCCTTCATTTAAAGTTCTATTAGCTCATGTGTAGCACTTATCAGGTTTTCATATCCGTCTTTTGTGACAATACCCTGATCTTCGATCCGGACACCGCCCCAGCCTGGAATATAAAGTCCTGGTTCTACCGTCATCACGCTGTTCTCCGGAAGAATATTCCCACAATTTGCTCCAATATTCGGAAGCTCATGTACGAACAGCCCTACTCCATGACCGATTCCCGTATAGTGATACTGGAAATATTCGGTCCCTTCAATTGCTTTGAGTGACGCTTCATAACAGGATGTGCCCGTCACTCCCGCTTTGACAGAAGCTTCTGTTTCTTCTGTCATCCGTCTGCAGAGATTGTATACTTCTTTTTGTTTTTCATCCGCTTTCCCTACAACAACGGTTCTTGTCATATCTGACAAATATCCTTTGTACTGGCATCCATAATCCATCAATACAAAGTCGCCATATTCGATTGCCTTATTACTCGGAATTCCATGGAGAAGCGATGTTCTCGCTCCTGATATAAGAATTCCTCCGTAAGGCTTGGTATCAGCTCCTTCCATTACCATGTAATGGGCAAGCTTTGATGCAAGTTCTTTCTCAGTTACACCCACACGCACGTCTTTCAAGATTTTTTCAAATGCTCTGGATGCAATATCACATGCCACTGTCAGGTTCTTAATCTCTTCAGGCGTCTTCACCGCACGAAGTTCTTCTATTACGTTAAGAGTGGGAACCAGCTCAACTTTCATGGCATCCTGCATGGATTTCCATGCTCCAAATGTGAGATAATCCTGTTCAAATCCTATTCTTTCAACTTTTTCTTCTTCAGCACATAACGCAACTGCTTCCCCTATGCTGCGGCTCCTTGTGCTTCGCCAATTCCTGATTTCATACTCCGGGCATTCATATGATGCCTGTTCAGTATACCGCGGATCTGTAAGAAAGTACTGTTTACTTTTCGTAATAAAAAGAAAAGAATCCTCTCCTGTATATGCACTGACCGCTCTCACGTTAGCCGGCTTCGCCACATAAAAACCATCCAAGCCTTCCTTCTCCATGTACTCTCTCAGTTGTTCAATCTTACTCATTGCAATCCCCCAATTTCTATACCGCATACTAGAACGCAGTCTATTTTGATAATAAAAAAGCGCCATGATTTTCATCATGACGTCCTTGTCTTCCCAAGTCATAGTTTCACGCTATGACGTCCGCTTATGAAATTGTATTGAAAACCCTTTCTTTCACGCTTGACTAAGCAGAAGGTTACGTGAAACCGGAAGCCAACCATCTGTTTCTAGTATTGCAGATTCTCATTTATCATTTTCACGAAGATGATTTTTTCTTCATCAATATGATTTTTCTATTATATCCTTTATTTCACCTTGTGTCAAGGGAAATATGAATTTTGCTATTTTTTTCACAATATCCTTTTTTACTTTAATCCACTTAAACTCAACTATTTTCTATGGTATACCCAAAGACTGACCGACTCTTTTTCACCGGTGTTGTATATACAATGACGTTCTCCCTCTTTGATATATGCCGAATCCCGCTCATGCAATGTGTATTCTCTTCCTTCGATAATCAAGTTCAGACATCCGGATATCACCGTGCACATTTCGTCACGATTGTGACGATATTCCTTTTTTTTAGGCGGTTCCCCTGGCTGTATCGTAATATATTCATAAACATAGTCGGAACGTCTGAAATCTGCTATATTAACAACTAAGTTCTCATCCGGATAACTTGCCTCTGTGAGTTCTTCCTTGCGAATGATTGTTTTCGCCTCACATTCAGACTCAAGAATGTCAACGATACTGATTTCCAGCGATTCACAAATCCTGGCAAGGTTATCGATTGTAGGAGTCGTCTTATTCTGTTCCAGCATGCTCAGATACCCTACTGACAATCCGGTATACTCCGAAAGGCTTTTAATTGTCATCATCTTTTTCTTCCTGTTTTCTCTGATTCTCTCCCCAAGATGGCGTATATCCAACATCTTCCCACCTCATTTTTGCAAAGTAATTTTGAATATGTCGTTAATGATAGCTGATTTTTTTCAAATTTGCAATATTAAAATGAAATCTATAAGAATGTATAATAAATTCATAAACCCGAAAATAATAACAGGGCATAGTATTTTCACATACTATCCCCTGTCAATTTCACATGAAATAATGAGCCTATTCTTCTGTTATTTCAGCAAATTCGGTCTCTGTATCCGCAGTTTCTTCGACATTAGCAGCATCATTTTCTGCATTTAGTTCTGGTGCTTCAACCATTTCGCCTTCTTCCGCATCATCAAAATCATCGAGAACAATTTCATCTTCCATCGCCAGTTCTGTGTTCAAACGAACATCCCGATATTTCTTCATACCGGTTCCTGCCGGAATAAGCTTACCGATAAGAACATTTTCCTTAAGGCCGATCAAATGATCCACCTTACCCTTAATAGCAGCTTCCGTCAGAACTTTCGTTGTCTCCTGGAAGGACGCAGCAGACAAGAAGGACTCGGTAGCAAGCGATGCCTTGGTAATACCAAGCATGATCTGTTCACCGGTTGCCGGTTCTTTGCCCTCTGCCTCCAGCTTTTCATTCACGTCGTTGAATTCAAGTACGTCGACCATCGTACCCGGGAGGAACTCTGTATCGCCCTTTTCTTCTACTCGAATCTTCTTAAGCATCTGACGCACGATAACCTCGATATGCTTATCATTGATTTCTACACCCTGCAGACGATATACTCTCTGTACTTCCTGGAGCATATAATCCTGTGCTGCACGAAGTCCCTTAATCTTCAGCAGATCATGCGGATTGATACTACCTTCTGTCAGCTCGTCACCGGCTTCAAGAACAGCACCATCCATAATCTTAATTCGTGAACCATACGGAATCAAATAAGCTTTCGACTCACCCGTCTCCTGATTCGTCACAATAATCTCACGTTTCTTCTTTGTATCGTTGATTGTTGCAACACCGCCAAATTCTGTAATGATCGCAAGTCCTTTCGGTTTTCTTGCCTCAAAAAGCTCTTCGACACGAGGAAGACCCTGCGTGATATCATCACCGGCCACACCACCGGTATGGAAGGTACGCATGGTAAGCTGGGTACCTGGCTCTCCGATTGACTGAGCCGCAATGATACCGACAGCCTCACCAACCTGTACCGGTTCTCCGGTTGCCATGTTGGCTCCATAACATTTTGCGCAGATTCCGATATGTGATTTACAGGTCAGAATCGTACGGATCTTCACCTTTTTAAGTGGAGAATTTCCATTTTCATCCACACCGTATTTCATAATCTTCTCTGCACGTTTTGGAGTGATCATATGATTTGCTTTTACAAGCACATTTCCATCTTTATCACAAATCGTATAGCAGGAATAACGTCCTGTAATACGTTCCTGAAGACTTTCAATCTCTTCATTTCCATCCATGAATGCATGCACATACATACCTGGAATCTCTGCACCTTTTTCTACGCAGTCCACTTCACGGATAATCAGTTCCTGTGAAACATCAACAAGACGTCTGGTCAAATATCCAGAGTCCGCTGTACGAAGAGCGGTATCTGACAGACCTTTACGCGCTCCATGCGCAGACATGAAGTACTCCAATACGTCCAGACCTTCACGGAAGTTTGACTTAATCGGCAACTCGATCGTACGACCGGTTGTATCAGCCATAAGTCCGCGCATACCTGCAAGCTGCTTAATCTGCTTATCTGATCCACGGGCTCCGGAATCGGCCATCATGAAGATATTATTATATTTATCCAGTCCGGAAAGCAGTGCCTCTGTAAGTTCATCATCCGTTGCTTTCCATGTCTCAACAACTTCTTTATAACGTTCTTCTTCTGTAATAAGACCACGTTTGAAGTTCTTTGTAATCTTATCTACTGTATCCTGTGCTCTCTGAATCAATTCCGGTTTCTGCGGCGGCACCGTCATATCGGAAATGGATACAGTCATCGCTGCTCTTGTAGAGAATTTGTAACCGATTGCTTTTACACTGTCAAGCACTTCAGCAGTCTTTGAAGCTCCGTGTGTATTAATAACTTTTTCAAGGATCTTTTTGAGCTGTTTTTTGCCGACATGGAAATCCACTTCAAGAAGCAGTTCATTTCCCTCTACTTCACGATCAACAAAGCCCAGATCCTGCGGAATAATCTCATTGAAAATAAATCTTCCCAATGTTGATTCAACTGTTCCTGTTTTCTCAGTTCCATCCGGAAGAGTCTTGGTAACACGAACTTTAATTTTGGAATGAAGTGTAACTACTCCATTCTCATATGCAAGAATCGCTTCGTTAATGCTCTTAAATGCTTTTCCTTCTCCTAATGCTCCCGGTCTTTCCTGCGTCAGATAATAAATACCAAGGACCATATCCTGTGAAGGAACGGCCACCGGACCACCATCAGACGGTTTCAGCAGGTTATTCGGAGAAAGGAGGAGGAAACGGCACTCTGCCTGAGCTTCTACGGACAGCGGCAGATGGACAGCCATCTGGTCTCCGTCGAAATCGGCATTAAATGCTGTACAAACAAGCGGATGAAGCTTGATTGCTTTACCTTCTACAAGAATCGGTTCAAACGCCTGAATACCAAGTCTGTGCAGCGTGGGGGCACGGTTCAGCATAACCGGGTGTTCCTTGATTACATCTTCCAGTACATCCCACACCTCTGTCTGAAGGCGTTCTACCATCTTTTTCGCATTTTTAATATTATGTGCGGTTCCGTTTGCAACCAGTTCTTTCATTACAAATGGTTTGAAGAGCTCAATTGCCATTTCTTTCGGAAGACCACACTGGTAAATCTTAAGTTCCGGTCCTACTACGATAACGGAACGTCCTGAATAGTCAACACGTTTTCCCAGAAGGTTCTGACGGAAACGTCCTGATTTACCTTTCAGCATATCGGAAAGAGACTTCAGCGCACGGTTACCAGGTCCGGTTACCGGACGTCCGCGGCGTCCGTTGTCGATCAGAGCATCGACTGCTTCCTGAAGCATTCTCTTTTCGTTTCTTACAATAATGTCCGGAGCTCCCAGCTCAAGGAGTCTCTTAAGACGGTTATTTCTGTTGATAATTCTGCGGTACAGGTCATTCAGATCTGATGTCGCAAAACGACCTCCGTCAAGCTGAACCATCGGACGCAGATCCGGCGGAATAACCGGGATTACAGTCATTACCATCCACTCCGGTCTGTTACCGGATTCACGAAATGCCTCAACCACTTCGAGACGTTTTACAATTCTTGCACGCTTCTGTCCGGTTGCGCCTTCCAGTCCTGACTGAAGTTCTGCATATTCTTTGTCCAAATCGATTGCTTCCAGTAATTCTTTAATAGATTCCGCACCCATACCGACACGGAACTTATTGCCCCATGTTTCTCTCGCTTCCTGATACTCAGCTTCAGAAAGAACCTGCTTGTACTGAAGATCTGTCTCTCCTTTATCCAGCACGATATAAGAAGCAAAATACAGAACCTTCTCCAGTGTTCTCGGGGACAGATCCAGGATCAGTCCCATCCGGCTCGGAATCCCCTTGAAATACCAGATATGGGAAACCGGGGCAGCAAGTGCAATGTGCCCCATACGTTCACGACGCACACTTGACTTGGTTACCTCAACCCCACAGCGGTCACAGACAACACCTTTGTAGCGGATTTTTTTATATTTTCCACAGTGACATTCCCAGTCTTTGCTCGGTCCGAAAATTCTCTCACAGTACAGACCATCCTTTTCCGGTTTTAAAGTTCTGTAGTTAATGGTTTCCGGTTTTGTCACTTCACCGTGTGACCATTCCAGAATCTTCTCCGGAGATGCCAGACCAATTTTAATTGCATCGAATGTCATCTGCTGAGATGTTGCTTCGTTTTTATTTTCTGTCATTTCGGCATCCTCCCTATTCTAAGTCCATATCGTCAAAATCTTCAAATTCTTCCTCAAAGTCTTCTTCAAAGTCAGCGTCATCCGGCTCTTCATCAATGTCCACAAGCTCACCATCTTCAAATTCCTGTGTGCTGTATCCATGTTTTCCGAAATCCTCGTCATTGCGGTAACGTCTGTCTCCTTCAATGATGTGGTTCAGATTTGTATCGCCATAATCTACGCTTTCCATAATCTCAACTTCTGTATTGTCATCACGCAGTACTCGTACGTCAAGGCCAAGAGACTGCAGCTCCTTCAGAAGTACTTTAAAGGATTCCGGAATACCCGGTTCAGGAATATTCTCACCTTTAATGATTGCTTCATAAGTCTTCACACGTCCTACAACGTCATCAGATTTTACTGTCAGGATTTCCTGCAGAGTGTAGGAAGCTCCGTACGCCTCAAGAGCCCAAACCTCCATTTCTCCGAAACGCTGTCCACCAAACTGCGCTTTACCACCAAGTGGCTGCTGGGTTACCAGTGAGTAAGGACCGGTTGAACGCGCATGGATCTTATCATCAACCAAATGATGCAGTTTCAGATAATGCATGTGTCCGATCGTTACCGGGCTGTCAAAGAATTCACCGGTACGTCCGTCACGAAGACGAACTTTACCGTCTCTTGACAGCGGAACCCCCTTCCAGAGTTCTCTGTGGTCTCTATTCTCATACAGATATTCCATAACCTCCGGAAGCAGCTCTTCTTTATGTCTTGCTTCAAACTCTTCCCAGCTCAAGTTTACATAATCATTCGCCAGGTCAAGCGTATCCATAATATCAACCTCATTGGCGCCATCGAAGACCGGTGTAGAAATATTGAATCCAAGAGCTTTCGCAGCCAAAGACAGATGAATCTCAAGCACCTGTCCGATATTCATACGTGACGGCACACCCAGAGGGTTAAGCACGATATCAAGCGGACGTCCGTTCGGCAGGAACGGCATATCTTCTACAGGGAGCACACGGGAAACAACACCCTTGTTACCATGACGTCCGGCCATCTTATCACCAACAGAAATCTTTCTCTTCTGAGCGATATAAATACGAACTGCCTGATTTACTCCCGGTGAGAGTTCATCTCCATTTTCTCTTGTAAATACTTTTGCATCCACAACGATACCGTATTCGCCATGCGGTACTTTCAAAGAAGTATCTCTTACTTCACGGGCTTTTTCACCAAAGATTGCCCGAAGCAGTCTCTCTTCTGCCGTCAGCTCTGTTTCACCCTTCGGTGTCACTTTACCGACGAGGATGTCCCCGGCACGAACTTCCGCACCGATACGGATAATACCTCTTTCATCCAGATCTTTCAGCGCATCGTCACCGACACCCGGAATATCACGTGTAATTTCTTCCGGCCCAAGCTTGGTGTCACGGGCTTCTGCTTCATACTCTTCAATATGCACAGAAGTGTATACATCATCCTGTACCAGTCTTTCACTTAACAGAACAGCATCCTCGTAGTTATAACCTTCCCAGGTCATGAAGCCGATCAGCGGGTTCTTACCAAGCGCCATCTCACCATTTGATGTAGACGGGCCGTCTGCAATAACCTGTCCTGCCTCTACCCGTTCTCCCTTGACAACAATCGTTCTCTGATTATAACAGTTACTCTGGTTACTGCGGAGGAATTTGGTCAATTTATACGTTTTCCTGGTCTTATCATCCTGCTTAATTACGATTTCTGTTGCAGTTGCGCGTTCTACCACACCGCCCTGTTCTGCCACAATGCAGACTCCCGAGTCAACGGCTGATTTTACTTCCATACCAGTTCCGACAACCGGTGCTTCGGTCATCAAAAGCGGTACCGCCTGACGCTGCATGTTGGATCCCATCAGCGCACGGTTGGCATCGTCATTTTCCAGGAAAGGAATCAATGCTGTAGCTACAGAGAATACCATCTTCGGAGAAACGTCCATATAGTCAAACATTCTTCTCTCATATTCCTGAGTCTCTTCACGGTAACGACCAGATACATTCTTATGAATGAAATGTCCTTCTTCATCCAGTGGCTCATTCGCCTGTGCTACATGATAATTATCTTCTTCATCTGCTGTCATATAGACAACATCATCTGTTACTACCGGGTTCATCGGATCGCTCTTGTCGATCTTACGATACGGAGCCTCCACGAAACCGTATTCATTAATTCTCGCATAACATGCCAGAGAGTTGATAAGCCCAATGTTCGGTCCTTCAGGTGTCTCAATCGGGCACATTCTTCCATAGTGAGAATAGTGTACATCTCGAACCTCGAATCCGGCACGGTCACGAGACAGACCACCTGGGCCAAGGGCAGACAGACGTCTCTTATGAGTCAGCTCACCCAGCGGGTTATTCTGATCCATAAACTGTGACAACTGAGATGAACCAAAGAATTCTTTCACAGCTGCCGTAACCGGTTTAATATTGATCAAAGACTGCGGGGATACCCCTTCCAGATCCTGTGTTGTCATTCTTTCACGAACAACTCTTTCCAATCTGGACAGACCAATTCTGTACTGATTCTGAAGCAGTTCACCGACCGCACGAATACGTCTATTGCCAAGATGATCAATATCATCATCATTTCCAAGACCATATTCCAAATGCATATTATAATTGATGGATGCGAAAATATCTTCTTTTGTAATGTGCTTCGGAATCAGCTCATGGATATTCTTGCGAATCGCATCTTTCAATTCATCGATATCGCCTGCTGTCTCTTCCAGAAGTTCAGCGAGAACCGGATAGTACACCAGCTCCGTCACGCCCACTTCCTTAGGGTCAATGTCAACAATGCTCTGCAGATTTACCATCATATTAGAAAGAACTTTGATATTGCGTTCTCCCTCTTCTCTTGCAATCCATACATATGGGACTGCCGCGTTCTGAATTGTATCTGCAAGTTCTCTGTCAACTTCCGTTCCTTTTTCCGCGATCACCTCTCCTGTCAGAGGGCTTACAACATCTTCTGCCAGAACTCGTCCGTTAATACGATTACGGAGCAGAAGCTTCTTATTAAATTTATAACGTCCAACTTTAGCAAGATCATAACGCCTTGCATCAAAGAACATACTTGTGATCAGGCTTTCAGCACTGTCCACAGCAAGAGGTTCACCCGGACGAATCTTCTTGTATAATTCAAGAAGACCTTCCTGATAGTTTTCCGCTGTATCTTTGCTAAAACTTGCCAGAATCTTCGGTTCCTCACCAAAGAGTTCCAAAATCTCCGAATTCGTACCAACACCCAGGGCTCGAATCAACACTGTGATCGGCACTTTTCTGGTTCTGTCAACACGCACATAGAAAACGTCATTCGAATCCGTCTCATATTCAAGCCATGCACCACGGTTCGGAATTACCGTACAAGAAAATAATTCTTTACCGATTTTGTCATGTGCAATTCCATAATAAATGCCAGGAGAACGTACCAACTGGCTTACAATAACACGTTCTGCTCCGTTAATTACGAAAGTACCCGTCTTCGTCATTAACGGCAGATCTCCCATAAAGATCTCATGTTCGTTAATCTCATCCGTTTCCTTATTATGAAGCCTTACACGCACTTTCAGCGGTGCCGCATAAGTCGCGTCACGCTCTTTACATTCTTCGATTGAGTACTTTACCTCGTCTTCACATAATGTAAAATCCACCAGTTCCAGACTCAGATGTCCACTGTAATCTGTAATCGGAGAAATATCATCAAATACTTCTTTTAATCCTTCGTCTAAGAACCACTGATAGGAGTCCTTTTGAACTTCGATTAAGTTCGGCATTTGGAGTACTTCTTTTTGTCTGGAATAGCTCATACGCATACTTTTTCCGGTTGTGATGGGACGAATTCTGTTTTTCTCCATTGACGTTTCACTCCTTATATAATAAATTTTCGGGTTAATTCCGCCTAACACTCACACAGATTTTTAAACAAGTGGACAGTTTTTGCCGTCCACGACTTCAATCTGTGGCTCAACTATCTCCCTTTTATCGGAAACAGTCGATTTTAGGGCGCAATTATAGCATAAATTTCCACAATAGCGCATTTTTTACTATATCATAGAGTCTGCTGGCTTGTCAAGGATTTTTTTTGTGATTTGGAATATTTTTTAAATGATTTCAAGAAACAAGAATGGTACTTCTGTCTAGAAAAAACGGGGAAGATCTCTCTCCCCCGCTTTGGAATACTCTTAAAATTACTTAAGGGCAACTTCTGCGCCTTCAGCTTCAAGTTTTGCTTTGATTTCTTCAGCTTCTGCCTTAGATACTGCTTCTTTCACTACCTTCGGTGCTCCGTCAACTAATTCTTTAGCTTCTTTTAATCCAAGTCCTGTGATTTCACGAACAACTTTGATTACTTTAACTTTAGAAGAACCAGCTGCTACTAATTCTACGTTGAATTCATCTTTTTCTTCTTCCTGAGCTGCTCCGTCTCCAGCTGCTGCTGCAACTACAACACCTGCTGCTGCAGATACACCAAATTCTTCTTCACATGCTTTAACTAATTCATTTAATTCTAATACAGATAATTCTTTGATAGCTTCAATAAATTCTGCTGTTGTTAATTTTGCCATTTTATTTTCCTCCATTTGATATTTTTATAATACTCTTATTCTTCTGCTGCGGCTTCTGCCGGAGCTCCATTCTGCTCTGCGATCTGATTAAGCACACGAGCAAGATTGGTAATCGGTGACTGTAAGCTTCCAAGTAACTTGGACAGTAATTCTTCTCTTGATGGAACCTTAGATAACTCTGCAACTCCGTTAGCGTCATATACTGTGCCTTCAACCACACCTGCTTTAACTTCAAGAGCCTGAGCTGTCTTTGCAAACTTGCAAATAATTCTTGCCGGTGCTGTTGCATCGTCTTTAGAAATTGCAATAGCGCTCGGTCCTTCCAGATATTCGTCTAACTGTGCGAAATCTGTTCCTTCAAAAGCTCTCTTCATCATTGTGTTTTTGCAGACTTTGTAAACAATACCAGCTTCTCTTAACTGCTTACGAAGTTCTGTGTCTTGTGCTACAGTTAATCCGCGGTAGTCAACCAGCACGATTGACTGTGCATCAGTGATATCATCTACGATTGCCTGAACGATAGGTTGTTTTAATTCAACTTTTGCCACGAATGGTGCACCTCCTTGTATTATTTATGAGCTGCCTAGAAAAAGCTCCCTGTCCGCAGACTGGAAGCTTCTATAAATTCAAACTTTTATCGAATTCGTTTCTTCCTCGGTAGGCGTTTTCATCCTTATGCCTTGCGGCACCTACTGTCTCTGGCAGTTACGCTATATATAATAACAGGTGTTCTCCTGTTCGTCAAGTACTTTTTGGATTTTTTCGTAATTTTTTCAGCTTACCACAGTATATCAAACTCAGAAAAATCAATTTCCGCACCAGCCCATATTCTCATCGGAACTTTATCCTCAAAGTCATAATGCATTACTTCAAACTCCGTGTCGCTTCCTTGAAGCCAATATGTAGAGATGTCCTTCTTCTCCGGATCGATGATCCAGTATTCGCGTACTCCTGCCTTCCAATATTTATTAAGCTTGATCATATAATCCCGCTTGCGGCTGGATGGCGATACTACTTCAGCCACAAAATCCGGCGCACCATTAATTCTTCGCCCGTCCGTCAGTTCTTTGTCGCATATCACCACAAGATCAGGCTGAAGCATCGTTTTATTATCTTTATTAAGGCAGACATCTATAGGTGAAAGGATCACTCTGCACTCCCCTTCATTTTTCTTGACATAATCCCTCATATAATAACACAGTTCACCAATTATTTCCTGATGTACAATTGTCGGGGCATCCATATAGATCAGATAACCGTCTATCAGCTCTGCTCTCACTTCTTCCGGAAGCGCATAGTAATCCTCTAATGTATACTCCCCATCCTTTTTCATTGTATCGTAGGCAATGGACTCTTCCCGAATGCAAAGAACAGGTTCCGATTCCGTATGATACCGGAATTCCTTCCGCTGAAGCGCACGATCCAATGCGTCTAGCGTATCAATCTGCGGCGATTTTGTCGCTCCACTCAAGATCTTATTCACAGTCCCCAGCGATACCCCTGAATAGTCAGCAAGCTGTTTATTCGTAAGACCCAATTGTTTTTTCCGATTCTTAATATCACGTATATCCATTCCCGTTCCTCCTTCCATTCAATCTGCACTTGCCCGCCACGCCTCTTTATATATTATATATTCCTGTCTTTGACAGTTAGCAAAAGAAAAAATCGCTGTATCCCTTGCGCTTACTTGGGTACAGCGATTTTTATCGTTGTTATAGAGTATTGTAATTTATTTCCTTCCTTTACTTTGTTTCTGAATTGTTTTCATTTTACTTTTGGTTATGAATTGATAGTCTGTTCGAAATCCACAAGCTTCATGAAGATCATCTGTAATGGACTCGCGCTTATATGTAGGAATAAATCCTTGTTCTTGAACCTCGACAAAATTTATTGTTTTCAAGGTATCTAACAGTTCTTCACAGGTATATTTTGATTCGAGCTTTTTCGTAAGAAAACGATAGATTATCAGTGCGAGAAAACAAATCAGAAAATGTGCCTTAATACGGTTTTCATCCTGTAGATAAACAGGTCTTGCCGAAAAATCCGTTTTCATAATTCGAAAACATTCTTCTATTTGCCATCTGCCTTCACTGACTTTTAAAACATCTCCAACTTCATCATCCAGAAGATCTGTGCATACAGCATAAAGTCCATCATATTGAGATTCTTCTGCAATCTTATTTTCGTCCAGGTAATGATGGATATCAGCGACTTCACCTTCTTTGGTAGAAGCTGTGGTTCCGATAAAACGGGCTGGATCGTTTGGGTTTTTACGATTCTTTTTTGTGTTTCCTGAATCTAACATTTTTTGTGCACGTTCCACTTGTTTATCGCGAAGCGTTTTCTGATAAATCGCATATTTAGGTGAGTATGTAATGATCAGGCGCTGGTGAAGTTTCTTTGTAGTATAGGGTTCATCTTTATAATAAAGGCCTTTATCATCTGCAGGTAGTTTTGTGATATCAACGGGTGTATCATCCGAAACTCTTTTAAACCCTTGTGGATTCAAAGCCCATTCTTTTTCTTCTTTTTTCAGTTTCTTGATAGACTGGGTTACGATATAGGCTCTTTCTCCCATATGATTATAGGATCTGATATCTTCAGATCCCAGTCCGGCATCACTACAATAGATAAATTTCTGACAGCCAAACTCTCCAAGAACTTTCTTTTCCAATGGTTTTAGTGAGGTTTGTTCGTTTGCGTTTCCGGGGAAGAGTGAAAAAGCAAGTGGAATGCCATCCCCATCCATAAATAATCCCATTTGGATAATAGGATTTGGTCGGTGTTCTTTGCTTTTTCCGTATTTTTTGCTGCCATCTTCCTGTTCAATCTCAAAGTAATAATTCGAACAATCATAATAAAGGACTTTATCATTTCTGGATCCTAAAAAATGACTGTTTTTATAAACTTCTGATTGTATGAGATCACATTCATTCCCAAGAACGTCCAATGCACGATAAACATCATGGAGTTCATAAGAAGGCTTCTCTAAGAATTCTGACGCTGCTTTAAAAGAAGAGCGTTTGCTGGAAGGCTCCAGAATCCTGGCATAAACTAAATCGGAAAGGATTGCATTGATATCATATTTGAATTTATATTTTGATTTTAATTTGCGGCAAATTTTATCTATATGGAGTTGATAATAGATGGATTGTAAAAAAAGATAACCGCCGCGATAGAAAACTTGTTTCTCATAATCCAGTTGTCTGTCAGCATGAAAAGTAATCTGGATCGATTTGTTTTCCTGTTCTTGTTTGTACTTTAAGGTTTCAAGTCTGGCTTCTTCTTTAGCCCAAGCCATCACATCATCACGAGTTGGTCCATGTTCAGGTAAAAGATCTTTTAAAGTTCCCAATTTCCGAACAATAACAGAAGTGCTTACACCTTTATCGTTGATGTATCCTTTTGAGATATAAAAGGATTCAGCATTTTTTGATTTGGATGTAATAACTCTCATAGGAAATACCCCCTTTTCCACATTATACCATACATTGCAATAAAATACAATACAATAAAACCAAAAAGTTGACACAAAAAAAACAGGTTTTATGCGGCCTGCAAGTACTTTTCCTATTGTTTAACTGTCAAACTCCCGAATAGTCAGCAAGCTGTTTATTCGTAAGACCCAATTGTTTTTTCCGATTCTTAATATCACGTATATCCATTCCCGTTCCTCCTTCCATTCAATCTGCACTTGCCCGCCACGCCTCTTTATATATTATATATTACCATTTATTATAATAATATTCAACTCTTTTTATACAATATTATTATTTTACCATATTATATAATCCGCATCTCTCCAATGCTTCACTGACAAAAAAACAGGACGCAGCACTTTGAAATGCTGCGTCCTCGATAGGTATCAATATATCATCAATTAAGCTAACTTCATCGGGTTCAGTTTTACGCCAGGTCCCATTGTAGAAGTAAGAGTTACACTTCTAAGGTACTGTCCTTTTACTGCTGCCGGTTTAGCCTTATTAATTGCATCGATAAGCGTCTGGAAGTTGTCCGCCAACTGTTCTTCTGTGAAGGAAGCTTTTCCAATCGGTACATGGATAATATTTGTCTTGTCCAATCTGTACTCAATCTTACCAGCTTTGATCTCGTTGATTGCTTTTGTAACGTCCATTGTTACGGTACCAGCCTTCGGGTTCGGCATTAAACCTTTTGGTCCAAGTACACGACCAAGACGTCCAACAACACCCATCATATCCGGTGTAGCAACTACAACGTCGAATTCAAACCAGTTTTCATTCTGAATCTTCGGAATCAGTTCTTCTGCTCCTACATAATCTGCGCCAGCCGCTTTTGCTTCTTCTGCTTTTGCATCTTTTGCAAATACAAGGATACGAACTTTTTTACCTGTTCCGTGTGGAAGAACAACTGCTCCACGAATCTGCTGATCAGCGTGACGTCCGTCACATCCGGTTCTGATATGAGCTTCGATTGTCTCGTCAAATTTTGCTGTCGCACATTTTTTAACTAATGCGATTGCATCTGCTTTATCATAGAGGACTGTTCTGTCAACCTGTTTAGCAGCCTCTACATATTTCTTTCCTCTTTTCATGTTAAATACCTCCTAGTGGTGATTACGGGAATTCCCTCCCACGTGCTTGTTTACAGTTTTCATAGTGTAGTTCTTTCGCCCGTAAATCAGACTTATTCAACTACAGTTACACCCATACTTCTGCAGGTTCCTTCGATCATACTCATAGCACTCTCAACAGTAGCTGCATTTAAATCAGGCATCTTCATCTCTGCGATTTCTTTAACCTGAGCTTTTGTGATCTTAGCAACTTTTGTCTTATTCGGAACGCCTGAACCTGATTTGATATTGCAGGCTTTCTTAATCAGAACTGCTGCCGGCGGTGTCTTTGTAACAAAGCTGAAGCTTCTGTCACTGTAAACAGTGATAACAACCGGAATAATTAAATCTCCCTGGTCTGCTGTTCTTGCGTTGAACTGTTTTGTAAACTCAACGATATTTACACCATGCTGTCCAAGTGCAGGACCAACCGGTGGAGCCGGAGTAGCCTTTCCGGCTGGAATCTGTAATTTGATATAACCTGTAACTTTTTTTGCCATTTTAAAGTACCTCCTTGTGGTATTTGCGGGGATTTCCCTCCCACGTAATGTCTGCTACATTTTCTTGACTTCTGCGAAACTAATTTCTACCGGTGTTTCGCGACCAAATAACTCAACATTGATTGTAAGACTCTGTTTCTGCATATTAATGGACTGAACAGCACCAACCGTTCCTTCCCATGCCCCGGCAATAACAGTAACGGTATCGCCCTCTGCAAAGTCAACGACAACATCCTCTTTCTGGATTCCGAGCGGTGCCATTTCTTCGTCTGTAAGCGGAACCGGTTTGGACCCCGGACCAACGAAACCAGTCACACCTCTGGTATTTCTTACGACATACCATGTATCATCATTCATGATCATATGAATGAGTACATATCCCGGAAAAAGCTTTTTCTGTGATGCCTTCTGCACTCCGTTCTTCAGTTCCACAACCTCATGCATCGGAACACGAACTTCCAGAATCTCTTCTTCCAGATGACGGTTCTCAATCGTCTTGTCAATGTCGGCTTTTACTTTGTTCTCATACCCTGAATAGGTATGAACCACATACCATTTTGCTTCTGCCATAATATCACCTTTCCTGTGTTACCATTATCAGTATCTTATCTTACTAAGAAATCAATTCCGTATTTTACAAGAATATCGGTAATCGCGATAATCGCTCCCAGCAAAACAGAAACAGATACGACTGCCGCTGTCTGTTTGGCAAGTGTGGTTTTGTCTGGCCAGATAATCTTCTTAAACTCTGCTTTTACACCTTTGAAAAACGGTGTCTTGCGGGTTTCTTTAGCATCTCCCATAACATTCACTTCCCTTCAACGACTATTTCGTCTCTTTGTGTAATGTGTGTGATTTGCAGAATCTACAGTATTTCTTTGTCTCCATGCGCTCCGGATGAGATTTCTTATCCTTTGTCATGTTGTAGTTACGATGTTTGCATTCTGTACATTCCAGTGTAATTCTTGTACGCACAACTTCCACCTCGCTTTTATGTTCTAATTTTCAGTTACACGACAGCTTGCGAGGCTGTCTGCAAAATCCCGTCTCCGGAATTCTGCTAAAAATAGGCATAAAAAAAAGACCTATAACTTCCATTCGCTAGGATAGTGTAACATACAGTCCCCGCAAAGTCAAGGTTTTCTTTTTGTTATCCGGCAAATTCTCCTTCCGTCCACAGCTATTAAAAATCCGGCAAAACACATATTTCCCGTGTTTTGCCGGATTATTTACAAACTATCTTCCATTTTCCATATCATATGCTTCCTGATAGAAGAATTCCTGAGAGTTCAGTTTTTCTGCATTTACAGACCGGTCGCAGTATTCTCCTTCTGAATTCTGTTCTTTTCCTTTCTCATCATCCATCATCATCGTGTCAAATATGTGACGGATTCTGGTGCGGATATCCTGGTCATAAATCGGAGCAGCCACTTCCACACGGCGAACCGTATTTCTGGTCATAAAGTCGGCAGATGCAATGTAAATCTTCTCCTCATCTCCCCTTCCGAAGCGGTAGATTCTGGAGTGTTCAAGGAAACGCCCAACAACACTGATCACATGAATATTCTCTGTCATGCCTTTCACACCCGGTTTCAGACAGCAGATACCTCTGACGATCAGATCAATTTTCACTCCGGCCTGCGAAGCCTCGATCATCTTATCGATCAGAACCTTATCCGTAAGCGAATTGATCTTCACCCCCACATATCCTGTACTGCCCTGTTTCACCTTCTCAATCTCCGCATCGATCATATCCACTACCTTGTTCTGCAGACATTTCGGCGCGACAAGGAGTTCGTTCGTATGCTCGACCACTTCTCCCTTCTGCAGCGCGGTAAATATCTCTGCTGCTTCTGCTCCTATGGACTGTCTTGCCGTGATCAGAGAAAGATCTGTGTAAAGCCTTGATGTTTTTTCATTATAATTTCCGGTTCCGATCTGGGTTATGTAAGCAAATCCCGTTTCCGTTTTGCGTGTGATCAGACACAGTTTGGAATGAACCTTATAGTCTCCCAGTCCATAAAGGATCTGACATCCGGCATCCTCAAGCCTGTGGGACATTTCAATATTATTCGCCTCGTCAAATCTTGCTCTCAGTTCAACCAGAACAACAACTTCCTTGCCATTTTCGGCAGCCTCGATCAACGTGTCAATGATCTTGCTTCGCTCTGCGACACGATAGAGCGTCATTTTAATAGAAACGACAGACTCATCTTCTGCCGCTTCCTGAAGGAGCTGCAAGAACGGCTTCATGCTTTCATACGGATAGGAAAGCAGCACATCCTTCTTCTCAATCTGATTAAACAGATTTTCTTTCAGGTTCAGCGCCGGGCTGAGTCTCGGACTGCGTTTCTCATAAAACAATTCCGGTTTATCGCGAAGATAGGTCTGGAGTGCGAAAACAAAAGACAGATCCAGCGGCGTCTTCACATCAATAATATGATCCGCCCCGATTTTCAGGAAACGGGCAATTTCCTGCTTTGTCTTTTTATTGATACTGCGGCTGAACTCCACTCGCACCGGATTCAGCCTGGTACGACGCTTGATCAACTGTTCCATCATATCTCTGTAGTCAAGATCTTCGTCATATATCTCTGTCGCATCAATATCTGCATTACGCGTGACACGCATGATAGATTTTTCTTTCACAATATATTTTGAATACAATTTGGAAACGAAATGAAGGATCAGTTCTTCTGACAGCATAAAGGTTCCGGGCCTTGTAGGGATCTCAATCAGCCGTTTAAACACACTGTTGGAGCAGGGAACCAGTCCGGTTCTTCTCTTGCCCTTCGGTGTTTCAAGTAAAACAATCGCATACAACTGTTTATTTGCAAGGAACGGAAACGGCTGCTGCTTCCCGATGATCATCGGAGAAAGGAACGGGGCAATATGCGCGTCAAAATACTTCTCCAGAAGTTTTCCTTCTTCCGCGGACAACTTGTTAAAATTAATGATACGGATTCCCTCAGGCTCCAGTTCACCCATAAGCTGCTCATATATTTTTGCCTTCTTCTCTTCAAGCACGTTCACACGTTTGAGAATCTCCTTGACCTGCTCTTTACTATTCATGCCAGTTTTATTCTCTATAATTTCTTCCGAAGACTGCATCTGCATAAGGAGCGTACCGACACGTACCATGAAAAATTCATCCAGATTTGTCTGGAAAATAGACGCAAATGTCATCCTTTCTGCCAAAGGCACTCTTGGATTCCCGGCTTCATTTAACACTCGTTCATTAAACTGAAGCCATGACAATTCTCTGTTTGTCATACACAGGTTTTGATTCTTCTTTTCACTTTGTTTCTTATTCTTCATTCCTTGTTTCCTTCTCTCTTTCGCCATTTTACAAGCATCATTCAATTGCCGCGGAAATAGACATGTCTCATCGTTGTTGTTCCTTACAGCTCATTTCTTCCGCTTTAAGCTTAAAAACTCCGACGCTCCGAAGCATGCTTTCCTCATAAGACCATTCGCTTTGCCCCGAAACATGCTTCATGATCCGGTTTAAGCCATAAATCTTCCCGTTCCTTTCTCCGCAAAGTGCCACCCCCTCTTTTATTGACTTAGCTTACCCGGGAGTATATAATCGTAGCAAATACCTTATAACTATTCTAACAGAGAGGGGAAAAAATAGGAACACAAAAACAGAAAAAAGGCCTAAATATCAGCACACGTTCTTTCCTGACCGCAATCGCAGTCATCTTTGTTCTGATGGTACTCACCTACATACTTACATTCCTGATCCCGGGAGGTGAATACGCCAGACTCACAGATGCATCCGGAAATACGGTAATCGATACCGAAGCAGGATTCTCTTATGTAGAAGGCGGAATTCCGTTCTGGAAATGGATCTTTTCCCCACTTCTCGTTCTCAGCTCAGAAGGAAGCGGAGCTTTGATTGCCGTTATCGTCTTCCTCCTGGTGATCGGAGGCGTTTTTAACAGTCTTGAGAAATGTAATCTTATGAAATATATGCTGGACAGAATTACCAGCCGATTCGGTCAGAAACGCTACCAGCTTCTGACCGTCATCACCTTGTTCTTCATGGCCCTCGGTTCTTTTATCGGGTTCTTCGAAGAATGCATTCCGTTGGTTCCGATCGTCGTTGCGCTGGCCGTCAGCCTGGGATGGGATCCTCTTACCGGTGTCGGCATGAGTCTTCTTGCCGTAGGCTGTGGGTTTGCTGCCGGAGTCTGCAATCCATTTACCGTAGGTGTAGCACAGGAGCTTGCCAGACTTCCGATGTTCTCGGGAATCTGGTTCCGCGCCCTTGCATTTGTACTGATCATGAACTTCTTCATTCCATCGGGTTCTGCCAAAGCCTTTCTGCTGATGCCGCTGATTGTTCCGGTTGCACAGGTATTCAGGATCTCTGCCCAGCTCTGCGTTGCGGCATTCGCGTTCGGCGACGGCTTCTCCAATGTATTCTACCCGACAAATCCGGTTCTTCTGATCGGTCTGGGTCTTGCGGATGTAAACTATGGTACCTGGGTGAAATGGAGCTGGAAATTCCAGACTCTGAATCTTGTACTTACAAGCCTGCTCCTGCTCTTTGGGATGGGAATTGGTTACTAATGTTGGATGTATTTCAAAAAACACTGGGGAGAGCGCTATGCGACCTCCCCCTTTTCCTGCTATTTTTCAATATACTGAATCGCCACGCAATGCGGACCGCAAAGCGTCCTGCAGTTGAAGACCGTAATCCGCTCCCGATTTTCTGACATTTCCTTCGCCGCGCACGCACTTTGATATGTACCGGAAAGTCCGTCCGCTATGGTGATATTGATAATGTCTGAATCCTTGTATTTATCAAACATATCCACCACCTCACCAATTGGAGGCTGGGAACTTCTGGGAATCTGTCCCTTACGAATCCTTTCATAAAAATCTTTCATATCCATCTGAAGGTCGCGCCCTTCCAGATTGTCGATATTGACACAAAGCGGCAACGTCTCGACTCCCAATGCATTTGCCTCCTCCACCGTGTGCAGTGTTGAAGAGTCTGTAATAATTTGAACCATATCCAATACCTCGCAACATAGTTTTGATTTCTACTTATTATAGTTTGCATTATTTACGTGTTGTCATCAAGACATTTCGACAATTTTTCACAATCTTCTCACAGTTATTCAGGCATTTTCCCCAAAATTCTCCAAAAATATAACAGTTCAGCCGCAAGGATGAGCCCTCTCTGACAAACGAGCCCCGTCACCACCTGCTCGCATTACTCAGGTATGCTTTCTAATACATCTGCAAGTCCTGCAAAATCTATCTCTAATTTTTCATCAAAAATCTGAACCGGGATCTTATCCCGGAATGTATAAAGGGACGGCATCGGGTCCTCTTCCAGGTGATACGTCACCACTTTTTTCTTCTGAAGATCAACAATCCAATATTCCCGCACACCGGCATTATCATATTTCACCATCTTTTTGGCAAAATCCATTCTTCTGGTAGAAGGCGACGTAACCTCAATCACCATATCCGGTGCTCCGTAAATACTTTCTTTTACAAGTTTTTCTTTCTTGCACAGTACTACAATATCAGGCTGAACCAGCGTCTTATCATCGCAATCCAGCTGTACATCAAGAGGAGCCGGAAGCACCAAACATTCTCCTTTATTCTCTCGTATAAATAATTCTAATAAAAATGCAATCTTCATCACAAGAATCTGATGTGCAGTGCCTGGCGCTTCCATAAAAATCAATTCCCCATCAATCAGTTCTGCACGCACCTCTTGCGGAAGTGCCCGGTAATCTTCTATCGTATACGGTCCACACCCCTGATATTCCAAAGCCGCCTGCGAATCCCGTATGACAAGATATTCATCCGTATCCTTCTTATCCAGAAGAACTTTCTCAAGTGCCATCAGCGTATCGTATCTGGGCGACCTGGTTTCCCCGTTCAAAATCTTATTGATCGTTCCCAACGGTACTCCGGAAAGTCGAGATAGTGCCTCGGTGGTCATACCCTTTTCTTCCTTTTTTCGTTTTAATATATCAGAAATCACTGCCTCTATCTCCTTTAACCGTTTTTTACATTTTAACCGTTTGCGGTTATTTTGTCAAGAAAATAGTGGTAGTCGTGGGGATGGGGAGTTGGAGGGAGTCAACTCTCAACTAATGAGTTATAATGTACCATAACAGTGGACACGCGAATTAGTGTAGTACCTGTTTTTCGGACACCCACCCGCCCTGCATAATCAAGTGAGAAAAACTTCTCCAACATACTCATAGTTAACGTTTTTCCAAAGCGCCTCGGACGGGTAATTAGTGTCACATCATCCTTGCTTTCCCACCATTCACGGATAAAATCCGTCTTATCTATATAGAAGCATTTATTCGTTATTATTTTTCAAAATCCTGTATCCCAATTCCTACTGTTCTTGCCATAAATGCCTCCTTTAATAGATTCTATTTTTATTTCTATTTTTAGTAGAATGATTTTTCTTTACGATTACAATGATGCTGCGAATTTTATTTCCCACTTTTCCCGCCGATACCATCTTCTTATATTCCCGCGGGCTCATTCTGATCTCTCTTCGGAAAATCCTCGAGAAATATCCGAAATTATCCATCCCAACGCTTGTCGCCACCTGCGTGACCGACATCTGTGTCGTATTAAAGTACTGAACCGCCGCACGAATTCGGGCGTGATGAATGTAATCGGTCATACTCATCCCGGTCTCTTTGCTGAACTGCCCGGAAAGGAAAGACGCATTTTTGTGAAATTCTTTTGCCAGCACAGCAAGGGACAATATTTGTAGAGCGAAGTGATCTTCGTCGTCCCATTCGCGTCAAGAAAAATCTTCAACTTATCTGAAGTCTTTTTATAAACTCCTGTGGCAAGCGCTTCGAGGAAATCATTCAGATAAATCGCATACAACTCTGCAGATGTAGTCGTAAACTGGCGAAACGCATCTTTGTTCGGCAAAATCTTCCGTTCCATTTCCGAATAAATGAATCACGGAACCTGTCCCCACAAAACCATCAACATGGTTGCTGCCGCAAGAGCCGGTCCAAATGGAATTACTCCACCCTTTCCCTCACGGCTCTTATAACTTATAAGCAATATAACCAAACCGAAAATACATGCAAAGAACAATGCATACAATGATAAATTCATACCAAGATACAGTCCCATGACAGCAATTAATTTCACATCACCGCCGCCAAGGCTTTCTTTTTTAAAGATTTGCTCAATAAGAATGGAAAGAATAAGTACGCCGCCGCCGTATACTACAGCAGCCAGTAAATGCACAGCAATACCACTCCATCCACCATAATCCTGATATGCAAATGGTATTGCCATGCACCATGCAATTACAGAGATTCCCAGACATTTATCCGGAATCCTGTATCTTTTCAGATCTTCTACTGACAAATATAGCAGACAGAAGAAAAATACCAGATTTCTCAGGTTTAACGCTATTGAATCATATTCCATGAGGCCATGAAAGACACTACTTGGATTTTGAATCATTCTTTTCCTCCTCTTCTTCTGCCCTTTTCTTACGAATCGCTTCCACAGCTTCCCGCACAGCCGCTTCTTCCTCTTCACGAATAATACCTTTTGTAACTTTAACAGAATAGATCAAGTTATAGATCAGTATAAAGAACAAAGGAAGGAGAATAAGCGGTATAAAAATCAAAGGATTGGACAGCAGATGTACTGCAACTCCCAACGGATATGAAATGCAGATAACTTTACCAATCACATCTTCTTCCGAAGTTAAATACGGATCCTCTGTCTGGTTTGCATCTCCTTTTGTCACAAAAATGTGTCTTGCACCATCATTTTGGACCGATGTCACACGATCCCAACAGTTTCCTCTACATTAGCCACATAGCCGCGATATTCTTTCCCTGCTTTCCTTCGGTATGTAGCCTCAGGATCAGTTGGATTTAACAGCATGGTTGAATTGCCGAGGTTATCTTCCTTAGTAATCCAGCGACGTTTTCCCTGTTCGACAATGGACTGCTCTGAAAAACAGCGAATAAAAAGTTCATACTCAGAGACATCTTCGAATCCTGTTTTGGTGATA